>NZ_DICC01000025.1:95052-95287 GCF_002415215.1 Empedobacter sp. UBA5036 | reverse complement strand
TAAAAACTCAAATTATTTAAAGTGAAAAACGGTTAAAAAAACCTATGTTTATATTTTGCTTAGAGAAATAGTGTGTTAAAAAGTGTTAAATTCCTGTATCGGTGTATATCGAAAATGACACTTTTCTGTATCGGTTGTGTATCCGCGCTGTATCCATTCTGTATCCATTGTATATCCGTTCCGTATGGTTTGTTCGGTGTTCGTGTATCGAAATGTAAACATTATGTTTCTAGAT
>NZ_DICC01000025.1:0-94742 GCF_002415215.1 Empedobacter sp. UBA5036 | reverse complement strand
TTCTTAAGGCTATAAACTTTAGGCTGATTGTTCTTTAAGATGTGTTTTCTAGAGTATTGATATTAGTCCTGCATCTGTTCATGATATTTATTTTTTGAAAGATATAATATCTCAACTATCAGATTGAGTGCTACTTGGTGATAGAGATTATTAGTTGCAAACAATTCAAATTTATTTATTTAATGAAGTTAATATATGATTAGAATCACCAAAAAGATCGAATCAAAAAGATTACAAACCTCAGTTTTATTCATTCAAAAAGTATCGAAAAAGAATTGAAACTTTTTTTTCTCAACTATGTGATCAATTTATGATTATACGCAATTATGCAAAGACTTTTGAGGGGTTTAAAACCAGAATTCTAGCTAAAATTACTACACAAACATTGAATCAGTACATTATTAAAATACACTTAAATCGAAATATTAATAATCTAAAAACTCAAATTATTTAAAATGCACAACGGGTACTGAATATAATAATGTAAAGTTATTTCTTTAAAGATGTTGGTAAATAAAAAAAATAGATCACTTTTTGGAATTCTTAAAAAAAAGTTAGAGTTTTGTCTAAAATGTTATAAAATATAAAACTATGAGGAGAAGATTAACATCTTTGGGCTTATTAGCTTTCCTAGGATTAGGAACAGTGGCTTTTGCTCAAGTAACGGGTGTAGTTAACGATGCTAACAATTTTCCAGAGTCAGACGTAGAGGTAACTGTAAAAGGGACTGATAAAGTTGCATATACTGACGAGAACGGAAATTTTAACATTGATGCTAAAGTAGGTGATACATTAGTGATCAATGGAAAAGAATTTAAAGTGACTTCTACTAATTTAGGAGCTTTGAAATATTCAGATGAAACTGCTTTAGAAGAGGTAGTTATTACAAGTATTTTCGATTCTCCTTCTAAATCAGGAGAAACAGTTGTGTCTGGTAAAAGTTTAGAAAATTTTAACCCTTCATTATCTGTTGATCAAATGTTAGGTGGAAAAGTTTCGGGATTAACTTCTCAAGCTCAGAATGGAGCGCCTGGAGCTACTTCTAATGTAACAATCCGTGGAGCTATGGGATTAGGTGGAGGTAATAAATCTCCATTATTTGTAGTGGATGGTACTTATATGTCAGTTACAGATATGAATACTATAAATCCACAAGATATTCAGGATGTTACTGTTTTGAAGGATGCTTCCCAATTAGCTATTTATGGTGCTAGAGGTGCAAATGGAGTTATTATAATCAAAACTAAAGGAGCTAAGAAAAATTCTAAATCATTTTCATATTCATCAAGAATTGGTTTTACTGAGATGATGAAACAAAATGATATGGATGTAATGAACTCAAGACAATTATTAGATTATCAAAATAGTTTATCCTCAATCAAAGGAGTAGCAGGTGGAGTGGCTAGAACACAAGCTCAGATTGATCAGTTAGCTCAGATTGATACAGATTGGAATGATTCATTTTTTAAGAACGGTTTAATAACATCTCATTATTTTAATATGGCTAGTAATATTGATGGAGATTCTCAATCTTTTTCAATTGGTTATGATAAAAATTCAGGAGCGGTTAACTATTACAAAGGTTTAGATAGAATTACAGGAACTCTTAATATTTCGTCTAAATTATCAGATAAAGCTAAATATGGAATTAATCTTAATGGGTCTTATCAAACATTAGATGAACCTAGAGATATTAATAACGGTCAAAATGCTTTTTACAGTGTTTTACAAAATAGACCATTTGCTAGTGTTTATAAGCTAGATAATGATGGAAATATCATATATAAAGCTAATGGAGATCCTACATTTAATCAATCTGTAAACGCTATGGGGTATAATGCATTAGATGAAATGTATTATACAAAGAATCAAACGAGAACGTTTAGATTATATGGTTCTGCATTTTTTGAATATGAACTAGCTAAAAATTTATTTGCTAGAACAACATTTGGAGCTACATACAGAAGATTACAATATGAAAATTTTACAGCTCCTTCTGCTAATTTAATGGCTATTTTAGGTTCTGGAGGATCGAAAAGTGATCAGAGTCTTGATAGGCTTGATTATAACTGGAGAAACGAGGTTAGTTATATAAAATCATTTAACAAACATAATATTAGAGCAACTATAGCTTCAGAGTATATTAATCAATCGAGCTATTCAATGTCTTTAAGTTCTCAAGGATTTCCTAATGATTATCAAGATGTACAAAGTTTAGCTACAACTAAATTACAGTCTTCAAATACTGCAAGATGGGCTGTGACTCGTTTTGGGTATTTAGGTTCTGTTAACTATGATTATGCAAGAAAATATTTTGTTGATGGTTATGTAAGAAGAGATGGAACTTCTTTAGCTGGATTAGATAATAAATATGGAACTTTTTGGGGAGCTTCTGTTGCTTGGGATATAGCAAAAGAAGACTTTTTAAGATCTAATAAATTTGTTAATAGTTTGATGTTGAAAGCATCTTATGGTGAAGTAGGAGATGATTCAGGTCTAGCAAGATATTCTAATTTGACTTTAATGTCTATGACTGGAACATATAATAGTCAAGGGATTGCTGCTCCATCTTTAAATATTGCAAATCCAAATACTACATGGGAAATTAATAAAAAATTAAATGTAGGATTAGATTTTGCTTTGCTTAATAGATCATTAACTGGTAATGTTTCGTATTTTAAAGATACACGTACAGATTTTTTATTTACTAAAGAGTTACCAAGAGAAACAGGTTCATTTACAACAACTATTAATGCTGGAGAATTAGTTTCTAGTGGGGTAGAGGTTGAGTTAAATTATGATATTATTAATAAGAAAGAGTATGGTTTAAGTGTATATGGTACTTTAACAAAAATGAAGTATAAAATAAATGACTTAAATGGTTTAGATGAATTAATAGTTTCTGGAACTGTTGAAGATATGAAACATATAAAAGGAGGAGCTCCGTATCAATTTTATATGGTGAAATTTGCAGGTATTAATAGAGATAATGGTAATGCGCAATACTATGATTTAGATGGGAATATAACTGAAACTTATGATGCAGGAGATGCAATAGCGACAGGTAAATCTCCTATGCCTACTTTAACAGGAGGTTTTGGATTAAATGCTAAGTTTTACGGATTTGATTTAAATGCAGATTTTGTTTTTAGTGCGGGAGGTTATACTTATAATAACACCTATCAAATATTAACTAGTCCTACAACAACTAATAATAAAGCTGTTCAAGCAAATGATTATTGGAGAAATCCAGGTGATCAAACAGAATTTCAACGTCCAACTTCAGCTGGATTTAGATATTCTACTCAATTCTTAGAGAAATCTGATTATTTAAACTTTAGAAGTTTATCTCTTGGATATACGTTTGACGAATTATTAAAAGGTACAGGTTTAAAAGGAGTTAGAATTTTTACACAAATACAAAACTTGGCTTTATGGACTAAATTCCATGGTAATCCTATTGCTGGGACTGCAAGTAGTGGATATGCTGTTCCTGGTGATTCTGGATTTATAGCAAACGCATATTCATTATTTTCATATCCAAATACAAGAACTTATTCATTAGGTTTAAATGTTAATTTCTAAAAAAAAAAGATGAAAAAAATTAAAATAACATTTTTAGCTTTATCATTATTATTATCATTTAATAGTTGTAGTGATGATGATATTATGCAAGATTCTCCTACAGGTACAGCTGTAGAGAATTTTTATCAAACTCCCGCAGATTTTACAAGAGCTATATTAGGAGTTTACCAAGGTTTTAAACAATCAGGGTACTATGCTGCATCTAACGGATCTTCAGACATAAATGTTTTAGGAGATATATTAGCAGATGATGTAATATTTAATACTAATGGTCGTCAGGCAAATAGGTTAGCGTCTACTCAATGGGAGTATGATGGAAATATGACTCCAACTTCAAAATATAATTCATCGTATAATATTATTATGCGAGCTAATTTAATTTTAGCTAATATAGATAATCTACCTGATGGAGATTTTAAACGTCAAATAAAAGGTGAAGCTTTAGCTTTAAGGGCATTGGTACATTTAGAGGTTGCAAGAACTTATGCTAAAATACCAACTCAAAGTGCAGATGCTTTAAGTTCGCAAGGGATACCATATATAGATAAATATATCCCTTTTGAATCTCCAGGTAGAGAAGAGAATGTTAAAGTAGTATATGATAAAATACTTAAAGATTTTACTGAAGCTTTAAGTAATTTAAACACAAGTACTGGTACTGATAGAATTAATAGTAATACTGTACAAGCGTTGTTAGCTAGAACTTATTTATACTTAGGGAATTATACTAAAGTGATTGAGTATGCGCAACCTGTTGTAAATAAGGTTAATCCTGTAGCTAAAGACCAATTGCTAAACATGTGGAAAGGTATAAATAGTAATGGAGTATTATTTGAAATTCCTTTTGTTTTAACAAATGATCCTGCAATTGGAGTTAGCTATAGTCAAGGAACAAGCAATGCTAATATCAATATGGAATATTCTGTAGATAAAAGATTTTATGAGTTATTTAATCCAACTACAGAGCCTGAAAGAATGTCAGCTAGTGTGAAATTATTTAATCCAGATAATGCAAATGGAAAGCCTACAATTGCTGTTAATAAATATATTTCTGGAAATCCAGCTACAAATATTCCAGGAGTAAATAATGGACGTTATTTGAGAGTTGAAGAAACTATCTTAGATTTAGCTGAAGCACAATATTTATCTGGTGATCAAGGAGGGGCTTTAGCAACATTAAATAAATTAAGAAACAATAGATATTCTTCTTATGCAGGAGGGGAAACTGGAGTAGCTATATTTGATGCAATTATTCTGGAAAGACGTAAGGAACTGGCTTTTGAAACTGGTGATAGATGGTTTACATTAAAAAGATTGCAAAATGTAAATGTACCTGCGCAATATAAAAATGGTATTCAAAGATCAGGAAATGGTTTTTATGCTGATGGAAGTGGAAGTGTTCCTGTTGGACAAACTTTAACACCTACTAGTCATAAATGGCAATTGCCTATTGATCAAGGAACAATCAATAGAAATCCTAATATGACCCAAACGTCAGGATATTAATTTAAGTAATAAAAAAGACTATCTTTTTAAGATAGTCTTTTTTTTATTGACATAATATTTGTAAATTCAATTAAATATAATTTGAATTATGAAAATTAAATATAGTATTATTTTTTTATTTTTTATATGCTATGTAAACGGTCAAGTTAATCTCGACCCATTGACAGTAGGTGTTTCTCAAGGTAGCCATAGAATTCAATTATCTAAAATTGATTTGTCAATAAAAGGTAATCCTTATTTAAAGGATGGACTTTCACCATTTACTATAGAAGGTGCTAATTCTAATGTAAAGTTATTGCGTTATAATCACTACTCTGATGAAATGGAGTATCTAAACGAGAATGTTTCTTATGACTTAGATAAGCTGCAGAATATGATTATTACTTTTATAAATAGTAATAAAAAATTTATTTATATAGAGCATTATAAATTAGAAGATGGTAATTTAGAATCTGGTTTTTTACAAATACTTTCAGAAGGAAAAAATATTAACCTTTATAAAAAGGAAAAAGTAATTTTAAAAGAAATTTTACAAAAAGAAGATATAATGGATGTCGGAACATTAACGAAAGAATATACATCTGATAAGCCAATTTATTTTATGAATTTTAAGAATGATATTATTTTAATTCCTAACAAGAAAAAAGAATTTATTAATTTTTTTAAAGATGATAAGATAAAAGCATATATAAATAAAGAAAAAATTAATTCTACAAACGAATCTGATTTAATAAAATTAACAAAGTTTATAAATAAATAATAAAAAAACCTCGAAGTTTACTTCGAGGTTTTTTTATGCGTATTATTTTACAAACTCTTTATAAATTCCCAAGCTCTTATCTCAGACCAAGAGTGAGAATTATCCTTTAAAGGAAATCCACAATGTCCACCATATTTAGGCATTTCGAAAGTGCAGTAGGAATGATTTTTTAATCGCTCAATAGGATAGCAATCATCCCCCAAAAAAGGATCATTTGCAGCATTTACAATCAAACAAGGTGTTGTGATATGGTCTAAAACAGTTGCAGGAGAAGCTTTGTGATAGTAATCTTCTTTGCTGCTATAACCATGCATTGGTGCAGTAAAATAATCATCAATTTCATCAAATGTTTTGATCTTATCAATCATTTTTTCATTCAGAACTCCTGGAAATTGTTTTGCTTTTATTTTAAATTTTGGAACTAAAGTGCGTTTGAAATTTTTAAAATAAATTGTATTCGGAAATATTTTCAATGTGTCAGCACATGATTTTAGAGAAATTGGTGCAGAAAAAACAACAGCAGATTTTATCTTGTTCGAAACTTCATAACCTCCAAGATAATTCAAAACCAAAGCACCACCCATCGAATAGCCAATCAAATAAACTTCTTGATAATTTTCTTTCAACGCTTTTTCTACAACTCTGTGTACATCATCAATTGATCCATGATGATACAAACGACAAGTGTCATTCATTTCACCTCCACAAGAGCGATGATTCCAAGCTAGAATATTAAATCCTTTATCATAAAAATAATCTGAACACGAATTAAGATACGTTCGTTTCGAATCGCCTTCTAATCCGTGAAAAAGTATAACTAATTTGTCTTTATTTTCTTGAAATCGCCAATCCAAATTCAGAAAATCGCCATCATCGGTTTCCATATTTTCTCTTGTGTAATCTGGAACAGGATATTTCTTGAATTTCGCTGGAATAATAGTAGAAAGATGCGCATTTCGATTGATGAAATTAGGTGTAGGGTAAGTAGAATGTTCGATGTAAGGCATTTAAAATATTTTTACGTCAACTAAAAAATCCTTTTTAATTTCTTCATTTATATTAGCTAGAATCTTCGATTTTCCCATCAATAATTCTTGTCTCATTGCAGGAGAATTAATTTTTACATACAAAACTCTTTGTCTTACTTCAACTCGGTCCGTATATTTCTCGAAAAACTTTCCCATCACCGTTTGCCAGGCCTCTTCTGCTTTCACTTCCCAAATCAATTCTTCTTTTCCACTTTGTTTAATAAAATGCTCCAAAGCTTGACCAAGCGTTTGCTGATTACTTCTTTTTTCGTACTTTTTCATAAACGGAAAACTTTACTTTCAGAATTAATTTGTTTAATGATTTGCTCTGTTCTTTCGGGATGTGTATCGGTGATAAAAATTTGACCGAATCGTTCCTCGTTTACTAATTTAATCAATTGTGTTACACGATGTTCGTCCAATTTATCAAAAATATCATCCAATAATAATAATGGAGTAATGTTTAATGAAGATTTGATAACTTCTAATTGGGCCAATTTCAATGCAATTAAATACGATTTTTGTTGACCTTGCGAACCAAATTTCTTGATTGGATAATTGGTAATCGTAAACAATAAATCATCTTTATGAATTCCGGCTGTCGAATATTGTGTCGAACGATCTTTGTACAAAGCCTCTTTCAGAACCGTTTCAAAAGGTGCATCATTTAATTGCGAAACATATTCGATGTTCACTTTTTCTCGACCTTCTGAAATTTCATTGTAATATTTTAGGAAAGCTTCCAAAAAAGTTTGAATAAATTCTTTTCGAACTTCATGTATTTTCTTTCCTAAATGAATCAATTCTTCATCATAAATTTCCAAAGAAGTTGAATCAAATGTATTATTTGCAGCAAAGTATTTTAGCAAGGCATTTCGTTGAACTAAAACCTTGTTGTATCGCATCAAATCAGCTAAATATTGCTTATTCGATTGCGAAATAATATTATCCAAAAATTTGCGTCGAACTTCACTTCCTTCTTTGATTAAATCACTGTCATAAGGTGAAATCATTACCAAAGGATATTGTCCAATATGATCAGAAATACGATCATACGATTTCGAATTTCGCTTTAATTGTTTGGGCTGACCAGAACGAACCAAGCAAAAAATCACATCATCAGATTCGTTTCGATCAAAAGTACCTTCTAATGTAAAAAAATCACAATCAAACTGAATATTCATCGCATCCGAATGATTCAGATACGATTTACTTAAAGCCAAATAGTGAATAGCATCCAAAACATTGGTTTTGCCTTTCCCATTTTGTCCTACAAATGCATTAATTTTTGGTGAAAATTCGAAATTATTTTCATCAAAATTCTTGAATTGTCGCGCTTTAAGTTCTTTTAAATACATGAAAGCAAAATTACGATATTAATTAAGATTTACGATTGACGAAGTTTGATTTATGATTTTTTATAATGATTTTCAATCCTAAAACAATGATTTTGAAACAAAATGTCGAGTTAAAAATCAAAATGATGTATTTTTGCATCTTTAAAAGAAAGATTTAGAAAAATGGCAATTCAAAAACCATCGATTCCAAAAGGGACAAGAGATTTCTCGCCTTTAGAAGTGAATCGTCGTCAATATATTATCAATACGATTAAGAAACAATTCGTGTTATTCGGATTTTCTCCAATCGAAACTCCATCATTCGAGAATTTATCAACTTTAACAGGTAAATATGGAGAAGAAGGAGATCGATTAATTTTCAAGATTTTGAATTCTGGCGATTATTTAGCAAAAGTTGATGAGCAATTGTTAACAGATAGAAATAGTCAAAAAGTAATTTCTCAAATTTCTGAAAAAGCGTTGCGTTACGACTTAACTGTACCTTTTGCGCGTTACGTTGTGCAACATCAGAATGAAATTACTTTCCCATTTAAGCGTTACCAAATTCAACCAGTTTGGCGTGCCGATCGTCCTCAAAAAGGTCGTTTTCGTGAGTTTTTTCAATGTGATGCGGATGTTGTAGGTTCGGATTCGTTGTTACAAGAAGTTGATTTTGTACAATTATATGATTCAGTTTTTACAGAATTAAAAACGCCAGTTGAAATTCATATCAACAATCGTAAAATTTTATCAGGTTTAGCAGAAGTAGCAGATATTTCGGCTCAATTGATTGATTTTACAGTGGCTTTAGATAAGTTGGATAAAATTGGAGAAGAAGCGGTAAAAGAAGAAATGCGTGGAAAAGGAATTTCTGATTCTGCGATTGAAATTTTATCACCTTTATTCTCAATGAATGGAGATTATAAAACACAATTTGCTCAATTAAAAGAAATTTTAAAATCTTCAGAAACTGGATTAAAAGGAATTGAAGAATTAGAATTTGTTTTTGAAAATACAACAACTATTGGTTTACAATCGGCTGAATTAGTTTTGAACTTGACATTAGCACGTGGTTTAGATTATTATACTGGAGCTATTTTCGAAGTGAAAGCGAAAATCGGAGAATTCTCTTCATCTATTGGTGGAGGAGGTCGCTACGATGATTTGACAGGAATTTTTGGATTGAAAGATATTTCTGGAGTAGGAATTTCTTTTGGATTAGATCGTACATATTTAGTTTTAGAAGAAAATAATTTATTCCCAGCTTTAGAAGATTCAACAAATATCCAAGCATTGTTCATTAATTTCGGAACGAAAGAAGCTGCTGAGGCAATGAAATTGGTAAAACAATTACGTCAAAGTGGAATTAATACAGAGGTTTATCCTGATGATGCAAAAATGAAAAAGCAAATGGGATATGCTGATAAAAAAAGAATTAAGAAAGTAATTCTTTTGGGTGAAAAAGAAATTGCTGAGCAAAAAGCGACAGTAAAAGATATGATTTCGGGAGAACAAACCGAAGTTGCTTTTGCTGATTTGGCTAACGCATTGTCTTAATATGTCTTAATTCAAATCTATTCAATATATTTGCAAACTATTTAATCAAGAATATAAAATGAGTTTATTAACAGTTGGTACAGTTGCCTTTGATAAATTAGAATCTCCTTTCGGGAAAACAGATAAAATCTTAGGTGGTGCCGCTACATATATCGGTATGGCGTCTTCTTTATTGGGCGTGGATACTGCAATCGTTTCAGTTGTTGGAGGAGATTTTCCACAAGAATACATCGATTTATTAATTTCAAAAGGAATTAATTTAGATGGTTTAGAAATCGTAAAAGAAGGAAAAACATTCTTTTGGGAAGGTAAATACCACAACGATTTGAACACACGTGATACGTTAGCAACAGAATTGAATGTTTTAGAAACTTTCAATCCAGTTGTTCCTCAAGATCGCAAATCTCCAGACGTTTTGATGTTAGGAAACTTACATCCATTGGTACAAAAAGGAGTGTTGATACAGTTAGATAATCGTCCAGGTTTGGTTGTTTTAGATACAATGAACTTTTGGATGGATTGTGCTTGGAACGAGTTGATGGATGTGATCAAAGATGTTGATGTAATTTCTATTAATGACGAAGAAGCGCGTCAAATGTCGGGTGAATATAGTTTAGTGAAAGCGGCTAAAAAAATCATGACATTCGGACCAAAAACTGTTATCATCAAAAAAGGTGAACACGGAGCTTTATTATTCCAAGAAGAACAAGTTTTCTTTGCACCAGCTTTACCATTAGAAGATGTTTTCGATCCAACTGGAGCTGGAGATACATTTGCAGGAGGTTTCTCTGGATACTTAGCAAAAACAAACGATTTTTCTTTCGATAACATGAAACGTGCAATTGTTTACGGATCTGCATTAGCGTCTGTAACGTGTGAAAAATTTGGTACTGAATCATTAGGTGATTTAACGCGTGATGGTTTAGCTGAACGTTTGAAAGAATTCAATAAATTAATGGATTTCTCAATAAATTTATAAGAAAATTATTCATCAAAATATTTAAAGCCTTGCATTTGCAAGGCTTTTTTGTTTTATATTAGATTGTAAATTTATTTATATGCAAGCTATTTTTGAAATAATTTTTATTGCGATTAGTGAACTTATAATAGAAATTTTTGGAATACGAGTTCGATATATTATTTTAAAACTATTTAATCCAAAGTTAAATTTTGAGGAATTTTCTCAAAATGAATCAGGTTGGCATAAATTTATAATGCAGTAGTAGGTTTGTTAATTCTAATTGGATTAATATTTGGTGTTGCTTTCTTATATTTTAATTAAAATGAAAAACAAAATTATACATCTTCTCATATTGGCATTTTCCTCTTTACTTTCTGGAATAATGATTTCGAAAATGTCATTCATCGGTAAAATAGGAATCACAATTATTTACAACGAATATACGATCCTGAAATCGTGGTGGAAAACAGCCTTGTTATTATTCGCTATACAAGCTGTTATTTTTATCGTATTATCCATTTGGAATGAGAAAACAACGAAACGTTTTAAACGTTTGTTATTGCCTCTCATTTTCCTTTTTATGGGAATTATTGGATTAATTTATTGCTATTACGATTTTACTGAAACCTCACATCGTTTATTGAAAAAGACTTTCCATTTCGGATTTTATATTTTTTGGTTTACGTGGTTTGGGAATTGTATATTTTTTATGACAAAAAAATCTCAAAAAGTAGAAGAAATTCCGCAAGAAACAGAAGTGTATTAAAATAAAAAGCTCATCAAATTTTGATGAGCTTTTGCTTTTGTGACCGAGACAGGATTCAAACCTGTAACCTCTTGAGCCGTAATCAAGTGCGCTATTCAGTTGCGCCACTCGGCCATTCCTGATAAGAAACTATTGTTCTTATTTTGGACTGCAAATATAAAGACTATTTTTGAATCTGCAAATATTTTTTTAAATAAAATTATCCTCTATCTCTGTCTGTAATTAACATCAAGATAAAACTTAATATAAAAAGTGTATCATTTTCGGATGATTGATATTGATTTAATTTAAATTTCCGTCCAAAGAATGAAGGTTCTTTTGACACTTCCATCATTTCTCTTCCTTGTAAATCAGTTAAAACATATTTTGGATTGAAAATATAACCAGAGAAAAATCCTACAACGGGAATTTCGCCAACAAATCCGTCCATCATGCGCGTAAAACCACTACGTTCGTTGATTGTAAATAAATGATTATCATTTGCGTCGTAAATATGAAAAGTCGCTTTCCAAAAGGATTTGAAAGTTTTTCGTTTTGCTTTACCAACAATATTTCCGTTTGCATCTGTAATGGTAAAAGTTTGTTGAAAATCGATGACTTTATTCGAACGAAGTTGAAAAAGTTCTTCTTTTTTCGATGAATCACGGTAGATTTTAATCACATCTCGCCACGAAAGAATTTTTTCGCGTACATAAAACACAGGTTGATTATTAGCGTCCGTTACAGAAAAATCATTGGATAAAGTTGCAATATGAAACTTTATATCAAGCGGAAATTTTAGGTTGTTTAAATTCATAAGTATTGAGTAATTTTTATCAAAAATAGATTTTTTTCTGACATAAAAAAAGGTTCAGAATTTCTGAACCTTAAGTTTATAAATAATTTCTTACTTCATCTAAATGTGTAATTGTAGGAACATCATCCATCGAAAAATTATCATCTAATCGATCAAAGAAAATCGCTGACATTCCGAAAGCTTTTGCGCCAACAGCATCCGCAATCCAATCGTCACCAATGTAAATTGATTCATCTTTTTTAGCACCAGATTTTTCCATTGCCAAAGAAAAAATACGAGGATCAGGTTTCAAGATTTTGATTTCGTCTGCATAAGTTACCGTATCAAAATAACCATTTAATTCTGATGTTTCAATTTTACGTTTCGAAACTTCGATAAATCCATTTGTGATAATGTGTAATTGATATTTTGGTTTCAAATAATCCAACAATTCCATTGCTCCATCCACCACTTCATTGTAATTGGTAATCGTTTCCATGTATTCATCTTCAAAAATCTTTGCTAGAGCATCATTATCAATCCCAAGATTATCAAAAGCTTCTTTGAAACGACGAGCACGTAATTCTTCTTTTGTAATTTTTTTGTCACGAATCAAAGCCCAAAGACCTTCGTTGCTATCGTGATAAAATGGATGAAATTCCTCGAATGTAAAACCATATCTATTTTCTACATCATACTTTTTGTAAAGCTCATCTAGCGCGAATTTTGCATTTTTTCTGAAATCCCAAAGTGTGTTATCAAGATCGAAAAAAACGTGTTTTATTGTGTTCATAAATGCAAAGCTAAGGATTTTATGTAGATTTGCTGATGAAGAAAATATCAATTGAAAGCGAAGTTAGAAAAATTTAAAACGAAGAATGCCAAAGGTGTTTTGTCTTTGTTGGCAGGTAACACAATTGCGCAAGTGATTATGTTTATTGGCGGAATTATTTTGGCTCGAATTTATGGTCCAGAAGCATCGGGAACTTACAATGCTTTTTTGAGTTTTGTGGCCATTCTTTCTATTTTGACAACATTTCGTTTAGAGAATATTTTCGTGATTTCGAAATCATCGAAAGCGATTAGAAATTTGTTTACAACCTTATTATTAGTGAGTAGTATTGTAACGATTTTATTCTTTTTGGGTTATGCTATTTTAGAAAAAATTTTCACATTCAAAACCTCCTTATTTATTGTTTTCTTAAGTTGTGTTGCAGGGGTATTTACAGCTTGGAACAATGTACAAAATACGTTGTTTACAAAGTATAAATTATTCAAAAGTATTTCGACTGGATTTGTGATTAATGCGTTGTTTTCGGTTTTTTTTCAGTTCATTTTTTATTGGATAGGCTACAAAGAAACAGGATTGATTTATGGAACAATTTTCGGAACTATTTTGTCTTGTGCATATTATTTTTCAATTACAAAAGGACGATTTTCTTCCATTGACTTTGGGTTGGCTAAACGAACAATTTCTAAGAACAAAGAAATCATAAAATATACATTACCCTCAGAATCGTTGAATGCAATTGCTAACAATTTATTGCCAATTATGATCGCGATTTATTTCTTGAAAGAAGATGTAGCTTTTGTGGGAAATTCAGCTAAAGTTTTGGTTGTTCCTTTGACGTTGCTTTCCAATTCGATGTCTAAAGTTTTCTTTCAGAAATCTGCTGCAATGATTGATCATCGTTCACATCAATTATATGATTTATCGAAAAAAGTGGTGCTGTACAATGTTGGAGCAATTGCTGTTTTTCTTTTGTTGATGAATTGTATCGGAATTTTTATTCTCGAGTGGATGCTTGGACCAGAATGGCGAGGTCTGCATATTATGACGTGGATACTTTCATTTTGGATTTTGTGTCGTTCTGCAATGAATCCTATTCAGCAAATAGTTGTGGTTATCAAGAAAAATCATTACGCACTATACTTCAATATTTATTTGGTTTTCGTCACATTGATTACTTGTGTGATTGGCGGACTAAATAAAAACATACTTTTGACGTTATCTCTATATTCTTTCTTTGCAGGAATGGGCTATTTGGTTCAACTTTACTTTGTAATGAAAGAACTGAAACGTTATAAAAAGTTAGGTGAATAATTCGAGAAAAAATATTTTAGCTTTAGCATCTTGGTATCCGAGTAGAATTTTTTTAGATAATGGAGATTTTATTCAGCGCCATTTACGTTCTATCTCTACTTTAAATAATGTGACGCTTGTTCATGCAGTAAAAGATGAAAATTTAAAATCTAATTTTGAAATAGATGATTCTATCAACCAAAATGTAAGGGAAATAATTGTTTATTTTAAACCATCTTTTTTTCGTCCGTTTAATTTAATCAAACAATTTATAGCTTTTCTGAAAGGAGTTTCTTTGGTTAATAATTTTGATATAATTCATCTCAATGTTGTTTATCCAGCTGGTTTAGTTGCTTTGTTTTTGAAAAATAAATACAAAAAACCAATAGTTTTAACAGAGCATTGGACAGGATTTTCTCCAGAACGTTTTATTTCATTTCCATTTTACAAGAAGTTTTTAATTAAAAAAATACTTAGAAAGGTAGATGTTTTAACGCCTGTTTCAAATGATTTAGCACAGAAAATACTTAAAATTTATCCTATAACAATTGTAAAAATTATTCCAAATGTTGTGGATGTAGAATTGTTTTCGGTAAAAGAAGATTGTAAAATAAAAAGAATAACTTTTTTACATCTTTCGCATTTAGAAAATGAACATAAAAATATTTTAGGAATGTTGAATGTTGTTAAAAAGTTAGTTGATAATGGCTATGATTTTGAATTTCAGATTGGAGGAAATGGAGATTTAACTTTGATTAATAATTTTGTTGAAGAAAATAATTTGTCTGCTTTTGTAAAATCTTTTGGGCGATTACAACATTTTGAAGTGAATCAAAAGATGAAAAATGTGAATTGTTTTGTACTTTTTAGTAATTATGAAAATCAACCTTGTGTACAAATAGAAGCTTTTGCTTCGGGAATTCCTGTTATCGCAAGTGATGTTGGTGGAATTAAAGAATTTATGCCAAATAATTTTGGATTTATTGTGAATAAAAATGATGAATCAGCACTTTATAAAGCAATGGTTGAGGTGATAGAAGGTTATGAATTTGCAACACCAAAGGAATTAAATAATTATGTTTTGAATAATTTTTCTAAGGAAGAAATTGCTCAACAATTTGATGATGTCTACACGAAAGTTTTAGAATGAAAGATTTAATCAAATTCATACAATCCTTTTTACAAAACAATGGTTTTTACGTTTTTTTATCTTTTGTGGTAGAAAAATTAGTGATGTTGATTAATACCATTTTCATTGTAAAAATGATTCCTCAAGATGAATTTGGTCGTATAACACTTATCGCATCTATCATTGGGTTTGTTACGCCATGGAATGGATTAGGTTCATTACAGGTTTTGATGAAATTTGGTGCTGGTGAAGAAAATGAACAAACACGTAAAGACCTAAGTCGAAAATTATTTAGAAATGGTGTTATTAATCAGCTTATTTTATGTAGTCTTTTTATTGTAATTGCTAATTTTTATGCCATAAAATTTGATCATTTATTGTGGATTATTCTCTTGTTTTCTGTTCGTCTTTTGGGCTTATTTTTCCAATCACATCTTACAATTGATTATCGTATAAATGGTTTTAATAAAAAGTTTGCTTCATTAAATATATTGATTAACTGTTTGGGACTGATTTTTACATTTTTCTTAACCATCAACTTTGGAGCAATTGGTTATATGATTTCGCTGGCGATTACACCTTTTATTAGTTTATTTTTTTATTCTAAAACAATTTTACAACAATCAATAAGTGGTTTAAGTGAAATGAATTGGAAAATGATGTGGAAATATGGAAGAATGGAATCTTTGGCTTATTTCGCTTCAGAGTTATTGTTTTCGATTGATATTGGAATGATTGCGATTTTTATGACAGATAAAGATATTGCTTTGTATAAAGTTGCGATTCTTTTGCCTATGAATTTATTATTTATTCCGACTATATTATTTCAAACCGATTTTCCTCGAATTATTAAAAATAGTCAGAACAAGGATTTTCTGAAATTTTATATAAAAAATTATTATAAGCTATTCATTCCTATAGGAATTAGTATTCTTTTAGGAAGTTATTTTCTTAGAGATTTTATAATCGAGTTATTTTTCAATAAAAGTTATTTAACTGGTGGTACAGTTTTTTTTATTGCAACAATAGCAGTTGTTTTAGCAATGTTGTTTAGAGTATTATACATTAACTTGAATAGTACAATAGGAAGATCAGATTGGAATGTAAGAGTATCAATCCTCTCAATTGTTTGTTTAGTTATTTTTGATGCGCTATTAATTCCTTTTTATGGAATAGAAGGAGCAGCTTTAGGTATGTTAATAACTTTCTTAATTTCTGGATTATACGCATATTATTTGTTTAATAAGTATTTAAAAAATATTTAAAAATGTCATTATCAAAAAAAATATCAAAATTTATAAATGGATTTTTTCAAATTTGTAAGAATCCTTGGTTATTAAATATTATCATTGACCAAAATGAAAATTGGGAAAAGAAAACGCCAAATCATTATAAGAAAGGACTAAATCAAGTTTCTTTAGATCAATTATTTCCAAATTTTGACGGAAAATTAGATACAGTTGCTTTTTTAGATGGCGGTTCTTTGATTACAGATTTATTACTGCTGAAAAATGCGTGTAAAGAATTTGAACAATGTAAATATTTCGAAATTGGAACTTGGAGAGGAGAAAGTATTGTTAATTTGATTGATGTTGCTGATGATTTGAATACGTTAGATTTAGATACAAAGGATTATAAAACGTATAACTTTTCACAAGATTATGAAAATGCACATGGTTTTTTTATAAAAGATAAATCTAAAATAAAACAACATTTAGGAGACTCGACTAAATTTGATTTTTCAGGATTGAATAAAAAATTTGATGTAATTTTTATCGATGGAAATCATCGTTTTGATTTTGTAGTTTCGGATACAAAAAATGTTTTTGAACATCTGATTCATGAAAACTCTATCGTTATTTGGCATGATTATGCATTCTCGCCAGAAAAGATACGTTTTGAAATATTGAATGCAATTATAAAAGGAGTTCCTAAACAATTTCATAAAAATCTATATCATGTAGAAAATACAATGTGTGCTATTTATACACCAAAGAATTATGAAGGAAATATTCTTAAACTTTACGATAATCCAAAGAGAATTTTTTCTATAGATTTAAAAATTAATTAATGAGAAACAACATGCTTCTGTAGTAGTTTCTGAATATAAAATTTATAACGATTCTTTTTTATAAAAATTGCTGGGTTAGAAATACAATTATCCATCGGAAGTCGCTGAATATTTGTTGAAATCTCATCGTTTTTTATTCCTGCCGTACCAAATGTAAAATCGGATTTTATAGTATTAAAAAAGTTTTTAGAAACGCCGTCATCTGTAAAAGGAAAAGAAAAAACTCGATAATCTAAATTAAACTTTTGTTGGATAAAATCTAAACTTTCGTTCGTTTCTAAAAGTTGTTGTTCAAAAGAAATATCGCGATAATAAGGATGATTCATCGAATGTGCACCAATTGTAAATCCTTGATGAATTAAGGCTTTAATTTCAGCTTCATTCAAATAAATTTCAGCTTCATTTAGTTTTATTTCTTGTTCATTAATTAATTCATCAATTTTTTTAAGATCATGAATAGAATAATTTAAAAGTTCTTTTTTAAGATTGTCGTCTATAATATTTTCTAAAATGAAGGCAACTTTATACCGATAAAAAATTTCTTGATTGTCAATAAAATTTGGATTGATGAAAAAAGTCGCATCTAAATTTCGTTCTTTTAATATTGGAGCAATTATAGAGTAACTTTCTTTTAAACCATCATCAAAACTAAGATGAAAGTAATTTTCTTGGGGAATAGAACCATTTTTTTTGTACAAATCAATTAATTCAATCATAGAAATATTGATATAATTTTTCTGAAAAAAATCTAATTCACGCTGAAATTGATCAACAGATTTTAATGGATATAATTGATCGATATGAATTAATCGTTTATCTGAAACTGTGTGGTAAAAAGGAAATATATTTTTTTTGAATAAATTTAATATCATAAAATAGCAGTCTTAACGTTTGTAAGTAATGAATGCAATTAAAACATTTTATAAAAAATTATTTTCTGAAAAGATAAGAATTAATAATAGAAAAAATTTGAAGAAATTGAATGGATTATTTCTGAAAGGAAATAATTTTTATTGCAATTGTTGTCAAGAATCTTTTTCTAAATTTTTGGATAAATCAAACGGTATAGATAACCGAGAGAATGCTGAATGTCCAAATTGCGGTTCATTAGAAAGGACAAGAGTTTTGTTAGAATTTATAAAAAACGAAACAGATTTATTGGCTAGACCTAATAAATTATTGCATATTGCTCCAGAAGATGCTTTGAAAAATATTTTTAAACAGACCGATAATTTACGTTATGTCAATGCAGATATTAACATCAATCTTGCTGATGAAGAAATGGATATTACTTCAATAAATTATCCTGATAACACATTTGATTATATTATTTGTTGTCATGTTTTAGGTCATATTCCTGATGAAAAAAAGGCGATTGATGAATTGTTTCGAGTTCTAAAAAAAGGAGGGAAAGCATTGATTCAAACTCCTATTCATCCAATAAATAATACGTTTGAAAATGCTGAACTTAAGACGGAAGAAGAACGATTAAAAAATTATGGTGAAAAAGATTTATTACGATTACATGGGCAAGATTTTCAAGAACGATTAAAACGTGATAATATGCTAATCGAAAAAATTGATTATCGTAATAAAATTGATTATGACTTAGCGAAGAAACTTTCTGTTGGAAATGGTTACCGTGAATTAATTTTTCTTTGTCAAAAAATCTAAATTAGAATAGTTTGTATAATGCTTTTCTATAGGACCAAAGTCTTGCATAAATTTGGCTATAGAAGGAACTATAGAACCTTCGAAATCAAGTGTTAATTCTGAATTAGAAAAGTTTTTGATAATGTAATCTATTATGTAAGCTGATCCAAAATTACTTTTTGAATTCTTATTTCTTGCAAAAGCAAAATTATAAACTCGATTTTTAGAAATCATGATTAGTTGACAACCAATTAAATTTTCTTCTTGATCAAAAATTTCATAAATATTAATAATTTTTTGATTAAATAAACTTTGAATTTTTTCTTGCGAATAGTTTATTAAATTATTTGCGATCAAATATTCATAAGATGAATTTATTTTGAAAAATCGATTTAATTGAGTAACTTTTTCAATGTTATAATTGGATTTTTCTACTTTACGAATTTCATTTTTTCTATTTCTACTGTAATTTGAAAATAAAATTTCATAATCTTGATTCAAATCTAAAATATAATTAACCTTTTTCTGTCCCTTCGGTTCAAACATCTCTGTATTTTCCTCATTAAAAGCATAAGCTCTCACTAAATTTCGATGTAGTTTTTTCTCAAAAAGTTGAAAAGTTTCTTTTGAGAAATTTTCTTGATGAAAAACTCCTAATTGTTGACAATAAATTGGTTGTGTAATAAATTTTATACCAATTTTTTTTGTATATGGCAAAGGCATTATGGCTTCATAATCGTTCAAAACATAACAATCCCAATTGTTTTCAACTAAAGCATCCAAATAAAAAACTTCGGCATAAATGCGGTAATTCACCGATTTGTTGAGACATTCGGTATATTTATTAACATCTAATTTTTTTCGAGAAACTCTTTTTATCATTTAAAAATACTTTCGTAAACTTTTCGCCATTCAGTCCAATCTTCGTTCAAGTTTGATTGGTGGAATAATGTTATAAACGTTCCGTTTGTGGCTTTAATTGTTTGTTTCAATCGTTTTATTTCCTCTAAAGCTTGTTGCGGTGTTAATTTTAAATAATTTTTCAATGTAACATCCATTGCGACAAAAGGATATATTTTTAACAATGTTTGTTGATTTCTTGATAAGTCAAACCATTTGAATGGAGTAGATGTTCCAGCTCTAAAGCCTAATTGATGTGGGAATCCCATGGTGTAATCTTCCAAAATTTCATTTATTAACAATTGTTGATAAGTGTAAGGGAAATTCAATTTAATGAAATGTTGACGTGATTTTTTTATCGGTTGATTGCTAATTTTTTCTAATCGATTAATTTCAATTGTTAATTTATTTTCATCAAAATTAGATTGATAAGAAGGGTGAATTCCAATTTTTGCCCAAGTTGAAATGTTATTTATTAAATTTTTTTGAGCATTATTTTTCCAATGATGATTTTTATCGAAAGTAGAATAATCGCCCAATAACCAAAAGAAAACTGTTTCGATTTGATGTTTTTCAGCTAAAACTTTCAAATAATCAAATGTATCGTAAGGATCTTTTTTTTGCTGATTTAAAATTTTGATTTGATTCTGAAATTCTTTGAAATCACCTTTTAAAATTTTCTTTGAAAGTGAACCAAATTTTATTTTAGGAGAATGATGAAGATATTTCCATGCATAATCTACGTCATGAGTATTAATCTGTTTGAAAACTCTCTGTTTAAAATAAATTTCAGGAAATTTAGACTTTATCTTTTTTTGAATTTCAATACAAATTTCATCTACAATTGGTTTCGAATAATCTAAATCCGAACCTAAAAAACGATTGTGTTTATCAAATTTTTCTGGTTTTGCAATGTATTCTTCATAACGAGAAAGCCAATAAAAACATTTCCCAAATTCGTTTAAAATTGAATAATCAACATTTTCTTGAATGGTAGTTTCCAATAAAATATCATCAACTTTATAATTGATTTCATTTTCTAAAAATTGATTTGAAAAGTTGATTTTTGGTAAAATTGATTGTGAAAACTCATCAAAATCTGTAGTCGTTTTGTAGTCAATTCCAGAAAAATTATGAAAAATAAAATCGAAAATATATTCAATTCGATTCGTTATTTTTTCTGTAAATATGATGATTTTTTGACTCAAAATAGTTTTCAATAAAGCTTAAAGATATCAAATTAGACCATCATCCGCAAATGAATAAAAATCTTTTTGAGAAACAATAATGTGATCTAAAACTTGAATATCTAAAAGAGTGGCACCTTCTTTTATTTTTCGAGTAATGTGTATATCAGACTGACTTGGAGTAAGATTTCCAGAAGGATGATTGTGAGAAAGTATCATTCCAGTTGCCATTAACTCTAAGGCACGTTTAAAAATTACTCGAATATCGACAGCGGTTTGATTAATTCCACCTCGTGAAATTTGCTCAGTTTTAATGATTCGATTTCCTTGATTGAGAAACATTACCCAAAATTCTTCGTTTGGTAAATCACCAATTTGTTGTTGTAAAATTATGGCTGCGTCTTTGCTTGAAGTAATTTTGTCGCGTTCTAAAATCTCTTGCGAATTTCGTCTTCTTCCAATTTCCATTGCAGTGATTATCGAAATTGCTTTTGCTTCTCCAACTCCTTTGAATTTGCATAAATCTACAATTGAATATTTAGCTAATTCATTCCAATTATTGTTCGCAGAATTTAAGATTCGTTTTGCCAATTCTACAGCCGATTCTTCACGATTTCCGCTTCCCATGATAATCGCTAACAATTCTGCGTCAGAAAGCGATGAACGTCCTTTTAAAGCTAATTTTTCGCGAGGACGATCATCTTCATTCCAGTTTTTTATCGAATTTTTATTCTCTAAGTAATCCATTTATATAAGGGATTGATTTTGTATTTTACAATATAATAAAAAAAGCTCGAACAAATTTGTTCGAGCTTGATATTTAATGAAATAGTTTTTTTTATTTATTGACTTTTGCCCAAGTATCTTTAAGGGTAACTGTTCTATTGAAAATTAACTTTTCTGTAGAAGAATCACGATCTAAAGCAAAATATCCAATACGTTGAAACTGGAATTTATCCTCCACTTTGGCTTCTTTCAAAGCAGGCTCAGCAAAACCTTCTTTTACAGTTAAAGAATTTGGATTGACAAATTGTAAAAAGTCAACATCTTTCTCTGCATCTGGAGATTCAACTGTAAATAAACGATCATATTCTCGAACTTCGATCGGAATATTCTCTGTTGCAGAAACCCAATGCAACGTACCTTTTACTTTACGTTTAGAAGCTTCAGTTCCACTTCCAGACTTCGTTTCAGGATCGTAAGTTGCATAGATTGTTGTGATATTTCCTTCAGCATCTTTTTCTACTCTTTCAGCTTTAATGAAATATGCACCTTTCAAACGAACTTCGTTTCCTAATGATAAACGGAAGAATTTTTTAGGCGCTTCTTCCATAAAATCTTCACGTTCGATGTAGATTTCTCTTGTGAAAGGAACGATACGAGTTCCAGCTGTTTCATCTTCCGGATTATTCTCAATTTCTAATTCCTCCACTTGTCCTTCTGGATAATTTTCGATTACCACTTTCACTGGATCAATAACAGCAAAAACACGAGGAGCAATTTTATTTAAATGATCACGAACAGAGAATTCTAATAACGAAATATCCAATACATTATCACGTTTTGCAACACCGGCTGTATTCCAAAAATTCTTAATCGATTCTGGCGTATAACCGCGACGACGCAAACCTGAAATAGTAGGCATACGTGGATCGTCCCAACCTGTTACAACTTCTTCTTGAACCAATTTCATCAACTTACGTTTACTTGTAATCATGTACGAAACATTACCACGAGCAAATTCGCGTTGTTTTGGTTTTTGAGGTTGATTTGGTAGTTCCACATTGTTCGCGTACCATTCGTATAAATCGCGATGATTTTTGAATTCTAATGAACATAATGAGTGTGAAATTCCTTCGATATAATCAGATTCTCCATGCGTCCAATCGTACATTGGGTACATTTTCCAAGTGTCTCCAGTACGGTGATGAGGACGTTTCAAAATACGATACATAACAGGGTCGCGCATGTTCATATTAGGAGAAGTCATGTCTATTTTTGCACGTAAAACATGTGTTCCTTCTTCAAATTCTCCCGCTTTCATTCGTTCGAAAAGATCTAAATTTTCTTCAACAGAACGATTTCTATAAGGAGATTCAATTCCTGGTTCAAAAGGTGTTTTACGTTGTTCATTAATCACTTCTGAAGACTGGTCGTCGATGTACGCTTTTCCTTCTTTAATTAATTGAACAGCCCAATCGTAAAGCTGCTGGAAATAATCAGAAGCATAGCGTTCTTCAGCCCACTCGAAACCTAACCATTTCACATCTTCGCGGATAGAATCTACGAATTCTTGCTCTTCTTTGTCAGGATTAGTGTCATCAAAACGTAAGTTTACAGGCGCATTGTAACGCTGTCCTAAACCGAAGTTTAAGCAGATTGCTTTTGCATGCCCGATATGCAAATAACCATTTGGTTCTGGTGGGAAACGAAAACGTAAATTTTCTTTCGGCATCCCGTTGGCTAAATCATCTTCGATGATTTGCTCAATAAAATTCAATGATTTTTTTTCTTCTTCCATTTTTTAATTACGATTGAGTTTGCAAAGGTACGAAATTGACAATAAATATAATGTCGAAAATTCCGGATTTTACAATTAGAAAAATTCAATCAAAAAATAGAAGTAAATAAATGATTTATAATGGATAAGTTACCCCAAATAAATTTCCAATAATCCGTTTGGAATTTGGATAAGCATTGCTTTTTCGTTACGATTAACTTCTAAGATCCACTCATCAATCATCGGGATTAAGATTTCTTTTCCGTTTGCATCTACTTCAAAATAAGCTTGTGCAGCAGAATCGTTAACAGATTTTATCGTTCCAACTTCTGTATTTGTTTGATCATAAATCGTGAAACCAACAATTTCGTGGTAATAAAAATCTGTTCCAGAAAGTTCTGGTAATGATTTTAGAGGTAAATAAAGTTCGCGATTGATTAATTTGTCGACATCTTCGTCTTCAACATCTTCAAATTTTACTAATAATTTTGTGCCTTGATAAGGCTGAGAAGTTTCGAAAAAAAATGGAACCAGTGTACCATCTTGCTCGATGAACACTGCTTCCAAAGTATCGTATAATTCTGGTTCGTCTGTATCCAAGTGAATGATTAAATTACCTTTGAAACCATGTCTCTTTGTAACTTTACCTAAATAGTAGCAATCATTTTTTGTCATTTGGAACGTCTCTGAACTTAAAAATTATTCTTCTGTAGCAACTTCTTCAGTTGTACCTTCTGCTTCTTCAGCAGGAGTTTCTTCAACTTGTGCAGCAGCTTCAGCTTCCTGAGCAGCTTTTACACGAGCTTCATTAACAGCTTTTTCAGCTTCTAATGCAGCAGCTTTAGCAGCAGCAGCACCTGAAGTTAAACCGTCTTTTTTAGCTTGAACTTTTTCACCTTTAGCTTCTAACCAAGCGTCGAAACGTTTGTCAGCTTCTTCTTGAGAAAACGCACCTTTAGCAACACCACCTAATAAGTGTTTTTTCATAAAAGCACCTTTGTAAGATAATAAAGCTTTAGCAGTATTAGTTGGCTCAGCACCAGTTTGTAACCATTTTACAGCAGAATCAACATTTAATTCTACAGTTGCAGGGTTAGTAATTGGGTTGTAAGTACCTAATTTTTCGATGAAACGACCATCACGTTTTGCTCTTGAGTCAGCAACTACGATGTGAAAGAATGGTTTTCCTTTACGACCATGTCTTTGTAATCTAATTCTTGTAGCCATAGTATAACTAATTATTTTGGGAACTCGTCCCGTTTTACAAATTTGAGGTGCAAATATACAAAAAAATAATAATATGAATTAGAATTAGTATTCAGATATTAATTCTAATTTTATATAAATCAATTTCATGAAATATTTAACATTAATGATACTTACATTATTATTGTCATGTAAGACCAATTCTACTGAGCTTAATAAGAAAAATGATATAGACTCGGTGATTATTAATGATGACCATATTAAAATTAATGATACACTAATTATAAGAGATTCAACAATAACTCCTTCAATAATTAGTGAATAAAATTACATAAATAAACATAGTATGAAGAAAACATTTATTTTATTATTTACATTATTTGGATTGTCAGCTTCTTTTGCGCAGGATAATAATGCGATTTTTTATAAAAAACTGGAAGAGCAGCAATTAAAGAATGAACAGAAGTTTAATAGTCTACAGAATAAGAATGCTAAATCTGTAATTGTAGATCAATCAAAAGGAATTTCTAATCTCGCAGGTTTTATAGAAGATTCACCTTTTTTTTACCAAACTGATGATATTAGAGCAAATACAGGAGCGGGTATTACTGAGTTACAAAATGAAGGTATTAATGGTTTTGTTTTGAATGGGAAAGATGTTAGTGTACTAGTAATGGACGGAGGGGCAGCGCTAGGAACACATATTGAGTTTAGAGATCTTGATTATGGAAATTCAAGCAGATTATTTGATACCGAAAATGGAGCAACTGCAATATCTGATCATGCAACTTCTGTATCAGGTTTTATTGCAGCCGAAGGTAGAGCTTCATTTAATGGATACCCACAATATGCAGCTAAAGGAGTATTAACAAAAGCTAAAATAAAAAATAGCAGTTTTAATACAACAACAAATGGAAACAATATACAGAAGCTTTTAAATGCAAAAGAAAATTTATCTAATCATTCTTATGGTGTAAATTTAGGATGGGATAATTATTATTCTAAGACAGATAAATTAGGTCCTGGATGGTATTTTAATATGACAAATTATCAAGATTTAGTTAAGGACGCCAGTGCTACTTTGAGTGGATCTTATTATAGTTCTGATGCTGATTTTGACAAGACGGTTTATAATAATCCAAATTATATTGTTGTTAAATCAGCAGGTAATTATTATGGTTCGGGACCAGATGCCTCTGATACTAATCCAAAATTCCAATACAAAGATGGGATTTGGACACCTTTTACTGCATCGGAAGTAATACCTTCAAAAAATTGTATTAATGATGCATATTGTATTGGTTGGGGGTCATTGGCTAAAAATATCATTGTTGTAGGAGCGGTTAAATTACCGAATACTACTGATTATAAATTTACGACATTAACAAAAGATAATAGAGCAACATTTTCAAGTGTTGGACCTCGTAAAGATGGAGCAATTAAACCAGATATTTCTACTTATGGAGATTCTTTGATTGCTCCTTCATATGACTCATCAAATCCTACACAAAATAATGTATTTATTATAGGAAGTGGTACATCTTTTTCTGCACCAATTGTGACGGGGGCAATGGGAATGTTGACTCAGTTACAAAGATTAGTAAATAATAATTCTACATTTACTTTTTTTGGAGATGAAGCTAAAACACTACTTTTACATACTGCTGATGAGGCTGGAGATAATGATGGACCAGATATTTATTTTGGTTGGGGATTATTAAATACTAAAAAAGCAGCAGAGGTTTTATTAGATGATACAAAATTGTTTGAAAGAAAATCAAAAGTTTCAGGTACAGATATAGTGTATGAAATAACTTCCGATGGAACACCTTTGAAAGCAAGTATTTCCTGGATAGACCCAGAAGCAGCTTATTTTAAAAATATAAATGATTTATTTTATAATCAGTCTTCAAGATTGATTAATGATTTTGATTTAAGAGTAGTAGAAAGTTCTACAAATGTTACTTATTTTCCATGGAAATTAGATTTAAATAATGTTACTGGTCCTGCAATCAAAGGAGATAATACAGTAGATAATTATGAACAAGTTCTTATAAAGACTCCAACAAAAGGAGCAAAATATAAAGTTATTATTTCAAATAAAGGAAATTTAATAGATAACGCAGGAGTTAAAAAGAATCAGGATGTTACTGTATTGATAACAGGTAGAACAACTGGAGCTCTTAATACAGATGAGTTAGCTGTTGATAAATCGATTTCTGTTTATCCAACATTAGCAAAAGATATTGTAAATGTACAGACAACTGAAAAAATAACAGTTGTAGATATTTTTGATATGACCGGAAAAAAAGTTTCGTCTTCGGATAAGAAACAAATTAATATTTCAAATTTACCGACAGGTGTTTATATTATTAATATCAAAACAGATAAACAATCGGTTTCTAAGAAAATTGTAAAACAATAGAACAGTATTTTTTCTATTAATTTAAAACTTCAATAACATTGTTATTGAAGTTTTTTATTTTAGCGTGAAATAGATTATTAAAAAATGAACAAACAAGAAATACTTACTCAAACACAAGCTTATATCAAAAAAACTTTTTTAGATGAAGGAACAGGACACGATTATTTTCACATAGAACGTGTGGTGACAAATGCGAAGAAGATTTTAGAAACTGAAAATGCAGATTCTTTTTTGGTCGAATTAGCAGCTTGGACACATGATATTGGTGATTATAAATTACATAATGGAGTTGATAAATCGGAGGAATTAATTAGAAAATTTTTAGAATCAATTTATGTAGAAGAAACATCTATTCAGAAAGTATTGGAAATTGTTTCGCAAGTTTCATTTAGCAAAGGAAATAAACCAACAACTATCGAGGCTGAAATTGTGCAAGATGCTGATCGTTTAGATGCGATTGGAGCGGTTGGTATTGCGCGTTGTTTTGCATATGGCGGAAGTGTTGGTAATATTTTGTATAATCCATACGATAATTCGAAAGACGCTTCTAGTGTACAACATTTTTATGATAAATTATTTAGATTAAAAGAATTGATGAATACCAAAACAGCAAAAGAAATTGCTTTAAAACGTCATCAATATATGGAAAATTTTATCGAAAAATTTTATCAAGAAGTAAAATAATATTGTAACTTATTATTCATTTAATTATCCTTAATGCAACTAAAATTTACTCTAATTTATTTGTCACTTTTATTGATATGCAGTTGTGCTTCTGTCGAGAAATATAATGCAGATATTGATAAAGAGATTCCTGCGAATAAATTGAAAAAAGATGTAGATTTTGTTTATAAAAAACTAAAAAGATATCATCCAAAATTAGATTTATATAATTCTCAAGAACAAATTGATTATAAATTTGATAGTCTTAAAAAGTCAATTGATAAACCATTGAAACCAAATGATTTTTATGTCAAGTTTTTTCCGATTTTCGAAAGTTTAGAACATGGTCATACAGATATTTATCCGATATATAAACGATTAGAAAAGAGCAAGGAAAAAAAATACAAAGAATCTAAATCTGCTTTTAGTGATTATAGTTTTTTTTGGCAAAATGATTCAGTTTTTTTAGTGACAGATTACAGTAAAATCAATCCGATTAATCAAGGTTCAGTTTTGCTTTATATAGATAGTGTTTCTACAAAGTATTTATACGATAAATATAAAAAAAGTATTTATGGAGATGGTGAAAATCAAACTTTTTCGGATAATGTCTTTAACCGAACTTTTCTCAATTATTTTACTTTAGAAAATGGAATTAAAGATTCGGTTGAATTAACTTTTAAAATGGGGAATTCAATCATCCGAAAAAAAACATTTCGTACCTATCCAAAACCTAAAAATGATAAGATTTCAGAACTACCAAAAATTACAAAAGAGCAGAAAGAAGTTGAGCGAAAAGTTAGGATAAAACAAAAGAAATACGGCTATTCTAAAAGTTCCAAAACCTATTCCAAAGATTTGACTTTTCCTACGAACGACAGTACGATTGCGGTGTTAAAAGTAACTGATTTCAGGAAAGGAAAAATACGCGAACTATATAAAGAGGTTTTTACGGATATCAAGAATCATAAAGTTCAAAATTTAGTTCTTGATCTTCGCAACAATGGTGGTGGTTACCTAAAAGATTCGCACTATTTATACGCTTATTTGGTCGATGATTCCAAGGCATTTTTAGGTGAAAAAATCGTCGCGAACAAAACCTCTTTTGGCAAGTCGTTGTACAATCTTTTTCCCGTTTATTCCTATCCGTTGCTTTGGTTGGGATCGGGTTATACTTATTTTTCGACGTCAAAAAATGCTAAAAATGAATACGAATTGCACATGCCTTTTTCGCATGTCAAAATAGATAAAGAGCTCGTGTATCACCACAATTTGTATGTCATTATAAATGGTGGTTCTTACTCTGCTTCGGCGTTGATTTCGGCTAATCTTCAACTAAAAAATCGAGCATTTTTTGTAGGTGAAGAAACGGGAGGAGATTTTAATGGAACGGTTGCTGGGTTGATGCCAAAATTTACGTTGCCCAATTCCAAACTCAAAATTTCGGTTGGTACAGTTTATCTTTCTCCTATTGAAAAGCGAGATGAACAGGCGCATGGTGTTTATCCAAACCAAGTTATTCAACCTAATTTGCAAGATAAAATTAAGCGTACGGATGCTGAACTGAAATGGATTTTAAATGATATTAAAAAAGGAAATATCGAATACAATAAAGCTTTAAAAATATAAAATCATCTCCTGAATTAAGGAGATGATTTTTATATTTTTAGCGTTTGAGCGGGCTATTCGTTACAATCTTTTTTGTAGACACCGCGTCTACAAAAAAGGATTTCCACTACTATCCCTAACGCATTTTATTTTTTGTTGAAACTACAAAAAATAAAGTTCTGAATCGTATCAAATGGCGTTTTATGATCAATTGTAAAACATTCTATTTTCTCAAAATTAGCTTCAAAAGTTGAGGTTAACGACGTTTCATCATTTTGTTTTATTTCCAAACCACTACATTTTAATGGTCCATTTGTCGAAAAAGTTCCAATAACCATTTTTCCTTTTACAGCTTTCGAGACCAAATTTTGGTACTTTTTGATGTCATTTTCTTCTATTAAAAAATGAAAAACTGCTCTATCGTGCCAAATATCGTATTGTTCTGTAGGTTCAAATTCGGTGATATCAGCAACAATCCAAGTTACTTTTTCTGCATTATTTCCTAAACGCTTTTTTGCTCTTTCCAACGCGTTTGCAGAAATATCCAAAACAGAAATATTTTCATATCCTTCTTCCAATAAAAAATCGACCAACTTACTATCTCCACCACCAATATCAATAATTTTAGCTGTTTTATCAGCTCCAAAAGAATGAATAAAATTTAAAGAAGTTTCTGGTTTTTCTTGTGTCCAACTCACTTCTTCTGGAGTTTTTACTTCGTATATATGTTCCCAATGAGATTTTTTATTGTCGTTCATAGCTTTTGTATTTTGTTTAGGTGCAATTTCGACTTTTTATTTAAAATGAAGCATAACAAAAATTACAGAACTGAGTCTATTTTTTCTATAAAAAACACCTTTTACTAAATATAATGGTTATTATACACTTAAATAATTTAAGCTAAATTATTGATATTGCGAAAGTGCTGTTTTGGATAAATAAAATTGATTCAGAAACTTCTTTGTAAGGAGCATTTTTACGTTGAAACTGCATATCTAAATCACCATTTTTAAGTGTTATTTCTCAAGTTTTCGTTTAATCTTCTTGTAGTTTTTTGAACGAATAATTTTTCCTTTATCTGTAATCAAAAGAGCAGCGTAATCTTTTTGTTGATTGATAAAATTCAATCCTTTTTCTTTTCCTAAAACCATGATAGAAGTGCTAAAACCATTACACATTTCAGCATCCGTCCCAATAACTGTAACCCCTGTTAATCCTGTTGAAGGATAACCAGTTTTGGGATTAATAATGTGTGAATAGCGAACTTCATCAATCAAAATAAATTTTTCGTAATCACCAGAAGTCGTAACAGCAGCATTTTTCATTGAGAGAATATCCAACATTTTATGTCGATTAAATGGATTTGTAATTCCAATTTTCCAAGGTTCTCCATTTGGTTGATTTCCCCAAGTTGTCATATCACCAGAAGCATCAATTATACCCGCTTGTATTCCTAAGTCTTGCATGAAAGTTCGTGCTTTTTGTGCTGCATAACCTTTTCCTGTTGAACCAAAACCGATTTTCATTCCAGCTTTTTTTAAGAATATTGTTGAATTTTCTTCATCTAAAATAATGTTTTGATAACCGATTTTTTCGATGGCTTTTGAAATCTCTTCCTGAGTTGGAATCTTTTCCATTGAACCATCAAATTTCCATATTTTGTCCATTGCCGCAAAGCTAATGTCAAAAGCACCATCGGTTAGTTGCGAAAAATAAATCGCACGCTTTGTTAAGTCAAAAACTTCTCGATCTACTTTTATCGCCTTTATTCCTGCATTTTGATTGACAAGAGAAACTTGCGAAGTTGGTTTCCAGTCAGAAATCAAATTCTCAATTCTAATCATTTCATCAATTGCTTTATTGATGTTTTTTTCAACGGAAATAGAATCGGAATCAACCAATGTAATTTTGAATTTACTTCCCATTAAAATTGTATCTCTAACTCCAACCGTTTGAGCATTCATCGGAGTTAGAACATACAATAGTATAAAAGTGAATATATTTTTTAGAATGAATTTCATTTTGGTTTATTCATTTGTTATTCTGAGTTTATCGAAAAGTATAAAGCTTAAAGATACCTCGACAAGCTCGGTATGACAGGTATTAGGTTATTCTGAACTTGTTTTAGGATTGCATCAAAATTATTTTTCTAGTAACAATCCGTCAAAAATTGCCCATTTGTTTTGAATTCTTCGAATGATTTATTCAAATGTTCTTGACAGATTTGTTCCAAAACTTTCTCTACATCATGTTGCATTGTGAGAGCACCACAAATCATAAGAATTCCACCATTTTGTAATGTTTCAGCAAAGAATTTAGCATCACGATTGACTAAATCCATCACATACTGTTTATTTTCTTCACGAGAAAATGCAATGTGAAATTGACTCAAATGATTCGTAAAAATTTGTTTCGTAGCAAATTCTTGATAAGATTTTGTTGTTTCATTATCATGTCTGAAACCACAGTATAAATGCGTTTCAATATTTTTTGAATTCTCATCAATCATCCCAAGAAAAGGTGCAATTCCTGTTCCGTTTGCAATCATCACAACTTTTGAAGCTTTTGGAAATCTAAAGGCTTTATTTTTTACAATTCGAGCTTTAATCGTAGAATTTTGAACCAAATTATATAAATATTGAGAACCTAATCCAAACTCATGCAATTTTACAATTAACTGTAATTTATTATCTACTTTTCCAACCGAATATAAGCGTTCTTTGTGATCACTTTCGGGATAAATTGCTAATAAATCTCCAGATTTGAATTTCTCTTTTACATCTAAAATAACTTTAAATGTAGCATCTTCTTGTGTGATTTTAGTGGTAGAAATAACCTTAACATTTTTCAGTTCTGGTGCTTTTCCAACATACATCGCAGGCGTTGTTGCTAACGGAATATCTGTCGTTTCTTTGTATGCAATGACCCAATTTGTGAATTCTTCCGGCGATTTATCATTTACTGTTTTCAAATCCAATAATTGAGTAGCCCATTTTTGATCATTCAACCATTTGTCAACTTTAACTGCATAGCCACAATAATCTGAATATGCTCTTGATCCAAATCCTACAACAGAAAATTCGATGGATTGGTTTTGTGGAAATTGTGTGATTAATTGTTCAAATTTCTTAGCATTCGCAGGCGCATCACCAATTCCATAAGTTGAGGTAAAAATGATGAGTTGTTTTGCTTTTGGATAAATTTCATATTGATTCATCTGAGCAATGAATGATTTTTTTCCGTTTGCTAAAAATTGCTCTTGAATTTTTGAAGCAAATCCAACAGTTGCACCATTTTCTGAACCAACTAAAAGGATAATTTCAGCTTCGTTGGCTTTATATTTATTTTTGCCAATTTTCGTTTTTGTACGTTTGAACGTAATTACAAATCCTGACCAAATAAAGAATAAAATGTTAAGCGAAGCAATTCCTAAAATCGCTGCCCAAATAACATTGGTGCGACCTGTATGTAAATCGATATTGAATTTTTCTACAATTGCTGAATAAGGATTCAACGATTCTGAAATAATCGCTCCATTTACTTGATTAACCGAAACCGATTTTTTTCTTAAATGAACGATAAATGGTTCTGCTTCATCATCTGGAATAAAAGGAAATTCAATCTTTTCAACACTACTTAATTTTGTGTTTTTGAAGAATTCAATGTCTTTTAAATCTTTTGGTTGTAAATTTTCTTTGACTTGATGCTCAATTTCTTTTGGTTGACCAACTAAAGGTTCTAATCGCGCTAAGAAAATCAATGTTCCTGTTAATGCAATGATTAAAACTGGAATTAATAACCAACGTCCAGTTACAACATGAAAATATTGTGAAAAGGAGTCTTTGTTAACTTTTATAAAGAAATTTAGAATTCCTTGTTGACGTTTTACGATTAAGATTAATCCACTTATTGAAATTAACATCAATAAAAAAGATACGACACCAACAATTGCTCGTCCTGTTTCTTTTAGAAATAATGAACGGTGCAAGGCTGTGACCCAATTGATGAAATCACTTTTTGGAACAATCTCACCAATCTTTTTTCCTGTTGTAGGATCAATGTAAGATTTGATCGAATTTCCATCTTCGTCCATCGCATCAATTGTCACAAAATCATTGTGATCAACTTTTACTTCTATTATTTCAAAATAATGCTCGCGCAAAGTTGGTAAAACTTGCGCGAGTGTTATGTTATCGAAATTTTCTACTTTGTATGCGGGCGATTTTTCGTTTATTGCATCAACAGCCAAAATTACTCCTGTGATAGATAGAATAACTAAAAATGCTGAAGATAAAATTGCAAGACTCAAATGCGCATATCTCCAAATAGATAATGTCATTTTATTGAACTTTTATAAAACGTACGGCTTTAATATAAACTGAACCTTTGATACCTGCTTTGTTGTCTAAATCCGAAGAATTTAATGCAACTTCAGCATCTTTTGCGACGTATTTTTGAGTTTCTACAGCAGATTCAAAACGTAATTTGTATCCTTTATTCAATTTTGCAGTATCAAACTCGATGACACGTGTCGCTCTCGCTCCTCCAGCAACTGAAGCACCTGTGATTCCGTTTAATTTTTCTTTCTTTTTACTATTGAATTTGTGCCATTCTTTTAACGTGTTATACCACTCGTTATCTGTTCCCAAAACACCTAAAGTTTTTTCGTATTGTCCTTTTGGATTGATTAATGAAATCACTACATAGGCTTCTTTTCCCGTGTAATTATTCATCTGAATCATTGTTTTGTATTTTGTTGTTTGTGCAAAAGTGGCAGTTGCCATTAAGATTACAACTAATCCAACTAATTTTTTGATTAAGTTAAATTTCATCTCCTTCATTATTTTAAAAAGTCAATAGACACATTATTTTTCTTTAAGAATTCGTTTTCTCCAGCCAAATCATAAGCTGTTTCGTCAAATTCTGTTTTAATATCTTTTTTCGCTCCAGCAGCAACCAAAGTTTTTAAGGTTGCATCATCTTTCGCAATCAAAGCTGCTTTGTGTAAAGCTGTATTTCCGTCTTCATCTTGTGTATTAAGATTCACACCTAATTCAATCGCTTTTTTCACCAAATTTACATTTCCTTTATCAACAGCGATGTGTAACAAAGTTGCACCTTTGCTTTGAGTAGCTTTAAAATCAACTTTTGCATTTGTTAATAAAGCTTGTTTTTCTGCGAATGATTCATCATTTGGTTTGAAAGAATTGAACCAATAATAAGCCAAATTATTTCCATCTTTATCTACAATATCAGCTTTAGCGCCTTTTTCTAACAATAAAGAAACGATTTGAGATGTTCCAGAAGCAACAGCTTTTGTTAAAGCTGACTCACCATTTTTATTAACCGCATTTACATTGTTTGCTTTTGATAAAAATGTATTGATTAAATCTGTATTTTTTCCTCCAGCAGCAACCATTAATGCAGTGTTTCCTTCTTTATCAGCAATTTTAGCATCAACACCTTTTGATAAGATAAAGTTGATTGTTTCTGAGTTTCCCCTGCGAGACAAAGCGTGTAATAATGTTTGTCCGTCTGGATTTAACGCTTTCGGATTTAATTTATATTTTGTAATTAATTCTTGGAAAACTTCTACGCCATTTTCTTTTGTTCTCGAACCTTGTGTGGCAAAAAATAAAGCTTGATCAGTAGGTTTAATTCCTTTCGCGATTAATTTATCTATGATTGATAAGTTTCCTAATTTTGCAGCATAATCTGCTACAGTACGTCCATTAGCGTCTTTATCACTTAATGATAAACCTTTTGAAATAAAATATTCTGTAACTTTTAAATCATCATCATTCGCAATCGCTTGCATGATTAAGTTTGAACCATCTTCTCCTTTAACTTTTGGATTGGCACCAGCTTTAATCAACGCATCGTAAACTGCGATATTCTGATTTCCAGCACTTGCTGCATATGTAATCACATCGTAACCATGGCTATCTTTGTAATGAACATCAGAACCTTTGGCTAATAAATAATTTACTAATTCTAAATTCCCCGCAGCAGCAGCCCATTGAAGATAAATTCTTGAGTGATGCGTTTTTTTATCAACAGAATTTCCTTCTTGTTCAATTAAAAATTTAGTCACATTAAAATCTGCTTTGTTGTTAATCGCTACTACAACTGGATCAAAGAAACCACCATTTTGAAAAGAAGGACTATTTCCTTTCGAAATTTCAGTTTTTACAGTTTCTATTGTAGGATTATTTTTCCAAAAACCAGCGTCCATCAACGTGTTCGTTTGAGCTTGAATAAATGAAGCGACAAGGATAGCAGCAGAAATGAATAATTTTTTCATATGAATAGAATATATTGTAATGATTATTTAGACTAATTTTAATTTGATTTCAAAAGTATTATTTTTATTTATATTAATTCTAATTAAATCAAATAAATTTGGCTAATTCTGCTAAACATCAGTTTTTTGAAAACAAAAAAGATTGCTAATCTGCAATCTTTTATATTTCTAAACGACTTAATTCAGCTCGTCTTGGACGGTTTTCTCTTGATTTCAAAATGTTTTCAACATCTTCTAATTTGAAACCTTTGGCTTTTAATAAAATTAAATAATGATACATTAAATCCGCGGCTTCATTAATAAATAAATCATCGTTGTTGTCTTTGGCTTCAATTACCAATTCGACTGCTTCTTCACCTACTTTTTGCGCAACTTTATTGATTCCTCTTTTGAATAATTTATTGGTATACGAATCTGGATCATTGTCTAAATCAATTCTATCGTTAATGGTTTGTTCCAATTCATATACAAATCCATGATTTGTTTCTTCTTTAAAACAAGTCGTAGAACCCGTATGACAAGTTGGTCCAAAAGGTTTTGCTTTGATTAAAACTGTATCGTTGTCGCAATCAACTGCGATAGATTTTACTTCCAAAAAGTTGCCTGATTCTTCACCTTTTGTCCATAATCTATTTTTTGAACGAGAATAAAAGGTCACTTTTCTAATTTCTTGGGTTTTGTTAAAAGCTTCTTCGTTCATGTAACCTAACATCAGAACCTTGTTGTTAAGATAATTTTGAATAATAACGGGAACTAATCCGTCGTTACTTTTATTGAAATCGATGTTCATCGTATCGGAATATTTTGTTCTTTTAAATAACTTTTAAGTGTTGGAATTGGAATTTCACCAAAGTGAAAAATACTTGCAGCCAATCCACCACTTGCTTTGGTTTGGGTAAAAATTTCTGTAAAATGCTCCATTTTTCCTGCTCCACCAGAAGCAATTACTGGAAGATTTACAGCATCAGCAACCGCTTTTGTAATATCAATTTTGAAACCAGCTTTTGTTCCATCGCCATCCATAGACGTTAACAGAATCTCGCCAGCGCCTAATTCTTCTACTTTTTTGACCCAATCTAACGTTTCCCATTCGGTTTCAATTTTTCCACCGCTTACGAAAACTTTTTGTGTTCCATTTACATCGCGAGTATCTACTGCAACGACTACACATTGCGATCCAAATCGAGCTGCTAAATCTGCAATTAATTGAGGATTTTTGACAGCCGAAGAATTAACGGAAACTTTATCTGCACCAGCTTTGATGACCGCCGAAGCATCTTCCACAGAATTAATTCCGCCACCAACTGTAAACGGAATATTAATAGCTGAAGCAATTTTTTCAACCATTTCAGCTAAGGTTTTACGTTTTTCTAAAGTCGCTGTGATATCCAAAAAGACTAATTCATCAGCACCTTCTTCTACATATTTTTTTGCTAATTCCACTGGATCTCCCGCATCGCGTAAGCCCACGAAATTAACACCTTTTACCGTTCGTCCATCTTTGATGTCGAGACATGGTATGATTCTTTTCTTCAGCATATTAGTACAATTGTTTTAAGTCTTTCAACTGAATTCTCCCTTCGTAAATCGCTTTTCCAAGAATTGCTCCTTCACAACCTAATTCTTTTATTTTGATTAGATCATCGATTGAAGAAACGCCGCCAGAAGCAATTAATTTGACCTCCGAAGTCGCTAAAATTTCTGCATATAATTCGTTTGAAGTTCCTTCTAACATTCCGTCTTTCGCGATGTCTGTACAAATCACATAATCAATTCCTTTGGTTTTATATTCTTTGATAAAATCTATCACATCTACTTCTGAAGTTTCTAACCAACCATGTGTTGCTATTTTTCGATCTTTAGCATCCGCGCCTAAAATGATTTTATCGCTTCCATACTGTGAAATCCATTCTTGAAATAATGTTGGATTTTGAACCGCAATACTTCCTCCAGTAATTTGGTTTGCGCCACATTCAAAAGCAATTCTAATATCTTGATCTGCCTTAATTCCACCTCCAAAATCAACTTTTAAATTGGTTTTAGAAGCAATTAATTCTAACGTTTTATAATTAATGATTTCTTTTGATTTAGCTCCATCTAAATCTACCAAGTGCAAATATTCGATACCGTAATCCTCGAATTCTTTTGCAACTTCCAACGGATTTTCGTTGTATATTTTTTTTGTATCATAATCGCCTTGTGACAATCGAACGCATTTTCCGTCGATAATATCTATAGCTGGGATGATTCTCATAACTGTTATGTTAGATTTACTATTTTGGAATTACGATTAAGAAACAATCGTAATTCGTAAATTAACCTTCGTAAATTATTTTAATTCTTTCATGACCTCTTGGATTGCACGTTCCAATTGTGGGTCTTTATTTTCTAATCGATCTAAGAATGTATTTTTAATATAAATGTCAGGTTTAACACCAGTTTTTTCTAAATTTTGTCCATCCAAAGTATAAGTTCCCCAACTTGGTAAACGATAAAACGAACCATCAACTAATCCTTTTCCAGAAGTAAAAATAATCCAACGATACGTTTCTTGACCGATGATTTTCCCTAATTTTAAGGCTTTGAATCCTGCGGCTGTCATTTCTGCATCGCTCAATGAGTATTCGTTAATTAATAAAACAATCGGTTTTCCTGACGGTGCAAAGTTCGGTTGAACAGTTAATTGTCCTTCACGATATTTCCATTTCAAATAAGGTCTTTGCGATAAAAAGTTCAAGACTTTATCATGCACATTTCCACCTGTATTGAAACGTAAATCTAAAATGACACCATCTTTTCTATTTTCTTGCTCGACCATGTCCAATAAAAACACATCCAATTCAGAAGTAGACATATTTTTCATGTACGAATAAGCGATTCTATCGTTGCTTAATTTTTTGACACGCTGACGATTTTCATAAATCCATTCATCATATAAAAGCGATTTCAATTCGTTATTTGAAATTGGATGAATCTTCGTCGAAATTGTTTTTCCTTTTCGGTCAAATTCAAGAGTTAATTCTTCTAATTTTTTAGGCGTTGTAAAATAAGTTTCACGATTTTGGTTTTGATCGATTTTTTGTCCATTTACACTCACTAAAATATCACCTTCTTGAACATCAACATTTTTAAGGAAAGCAGGAGATTTTCGTAAGATTTTTTCAACTGTAAAAGGTTGATCTTTTTTGAAAATAATTCCCGTTTCGTTTGTGAAATAATTCAATCTTCGACTTTCTTCTTTTCCGAAAGATGAAAAACCTAAATGCGAAGAATTTAATTCACCTAGCATATCATTTAGCAAAATTCTTAAATCATTTCGATTGTTTACATAAGGTAAAAACGTTGCGTATTGTTCTTTTTTCGCTTTCCAATCAATTCCATGAAAATTCTCATCATAGAAATTTTCTTCTACTCCAGCCCAAGCTTCTTCGTACATTTGACTGAATTCTGAAGCCAAGTTTTTATTGAAATTATATTTAATACTAACTTTTTCAGGATTTGTAGAACTAATGCCAAATTTGTAAACAGAATTATCGATTAAAGCATAAAGATTTTTTTCATTTTTCAAGATAAAATCAGCGCCTTTGTTGAATATTTTATCTGTTTTATCTTCTTCAAAATCAGCGGTCGTTTTTCTGTATAACTGAAATTTACCATTTTCTTGGTTAGTATTATAGAATAAAAATTGCTTTTTATCATCCGCAAAAACAAAAGGATTTGTCTGATATCCAAAACGGTCTGTTACCAATTCAATTCTTTCTAAGAATCCTTCTGGATTAATAGTTAATGCTTTAAAATCGTTCTTTTCTTCTTTTTTCTCTTTCTTCTCAACCTTTTTTTCTTCGACAAATAAATTATCAAATTTTTCTGATTTATAAGCTTGATCAAACCAATCTAAAGAAGCACGATAAATACTCGATTCTTGCATTCCCAAAGGATAGGAAGGGTTTTTTCTGTCGCTTGAAAAATAAATGTATTTTCCGTCTGGTGACCAAGTAGGGTCAGCTTCTGAAACACCAGTATTTGTTAAATTAACCGTTGTATTTTTCTTGATGTTGTGAATAAAAATATCTAACTCGAAATTACGTTTTGCAGAGAATAACACATATTCATCATTTGGAGAAAAAGATGGTTTCGAATTTTGGAAAGCCCAAATTTCATCTTTAACAATTGTTGATGATTTAAGTGATTTCAAATCTAATAATCTTACTTCATCGCGTCCGCTTAAATAAACAGCTTGAGATAAATCATTGTTGAATGTAATGTCTCGATTATTTCTTAAATCAGAAGTTAATTGTTCAACTTTTCCTTTTCCGTCAGCCGAAATTTTAAACCAATTTTGGTAACCTTTATATGTTTGGTTGAAGATTAAATTTTTGTTGTCTTTTAACCATTTTACTTCTAAAACACGCTCTTTTCCATCAGAAATTTGATTGACAAATTTTCCTTCATTATCCGAAACAAAAATAATTCCTCTGCTTACAAAAGCTATTTTCTTTCCGTCAGGAGAAATATCAAAATAGTCAATATTATTTTCAACTTCAAAATTTTGCTCTTTTTCTAAAGATTTATTCGAATTGACATTAATTGTAAGTGGTTTCGATGTTTTAGTTTTGACATCATAAACAAATAATTGATAATCTTTTTCGAAAACAACTTTTGAACCATCAGCCGAAACAAAAGGTTTCTTGATCGAAGTTTCAAATTTTGTTAACGCTTCTTTTTTACCATTTGCTAATTGATATAAGTTGTATTCGCCATTATTTTCGTCCGAAATAAAATAAATAATTCCGTTTTTATCAACTGTTGGATTAAAATCTTTTCCGTTGTAATCGGTATATTGTTTATAACTTTTTGTGGTTGGATTATATCCTAATAAATCTGGATTATTTTCTCCTTTGTATCTTTTTCGTGTAACTTGACTTGCACTTTCAGATGAATTTGTGAAAATATATTCGCCTTGAGGAGTTTCTACTAAACCATTTGTTGTGTTGAAATAATTTGTAAAAAGCGCTTCTGGTGTTTTTCCATCTAAATTAATTTTAAAACTTCCAAATCCATTATTTTGGTTTGATGTAAAATAGATCGATTTACTATCCCAGCTCCAACTTTCGACTTCGTCTTTGGCTTGATGAAACGTTAATTGCTTGATTTGTCCACCATTTATAGGCATCACATAAATATCGTAATTCCCATATTGATTAGAACTAAACGCCAACCATTTTCCGTCTGGTGAAACACGAGGATTAATTTCTTCGCCTTCCAAAGCTGTTATTCTTGCCGCATTTCCACCGTTAATATCAGTTGACCAAATATCGCCATCGTAACTAAAATAAACTGTTTTAGCATCTGGACTTAAAGAAGGAGTAGAGGTGAAATACACTTTTTCCTGAGCAGAAACCTGCGAAATGGCGAAAGCACTAAGTAAAGTAAAAACTATTTTTTTCATGTGTGAGAATTTATAATACTATAAACTTAGAAAGTTTTTTAGGATTTGTTCTCCTATTCCTGCAGATTTCTCTGGGTGAAATTGAGTTGCATAAAAATTATCTTTATGTAAAGCTGCTGAATATTCTAAAATATAATCTGTTTTCGCGATCGTATATTCTGAATTTTCGCAATAAAAACTGTGTACATAATAAATGTCGGAGTTTTCGTGAACTCCATTAAACAAAGGCGTTTTTAAATCATAAATCGTATTCCAGCCCATATGAGGAACGATTTCTGTTGAAGGAAATAATTTAACTTGAATAGGGAAAATTCCTAAACAATCGGTATTTCCTTCTTCCGAATAAGCACACATTAATTGCTGACCCAAACAAATTCCTAATGTTGGTTGTTTTAAGTTTTTGATGACTTTGTCTAATCCTTTTTCTTTTAAATAAGTCATTGCGGAACTTGCTTCGCCAACTCCAGGGAAAATTACCTTATCTGCATTTTTCAAGGTTTCAAAATCGTCTGTAATTATTGCTTCATAACTCAAACGAGTTACCGCATTGTACACCGATTTAACATTTCCTGCATTGTATTTTACTATTGCTATCATTTTTTTAGTTCTAAGTTCTAAGTCGTAAGGCATAAGGATAAGAAAATCCTTAGAACTTATACCTTAAGACTTAAGTCTACAAAAGTCCTTTTGTTGATGGTAAAATCATTTTTTCTGGATCGCGTTTTACAGCCACTTTAATGGCTTTTGCGAAGGCTTTGAAAATCGCTTCAATTTTGTGGTGCTCGTTTGTGCCTTCCGCTTTGATATTTAAGTTTGCTTTTGCTCCGTCTGTAAATGATTTGAAGAAATGATAAAACATTTCTGTTGGCATTTGACCAATCATTTCACGTTTAAAATCCGCTTCCCAAACTAACCAATTTCTTCCGCCAAAATCAATCGCTGCTTGTGCTAAACAATCGTCCATTGGTAAAGTAAATCCGTAACGTTCGATGCCTAATTTATTTCCTAAAGCTTGAGCGAAAACTTCGCCCAAAGCAATTGCTGTATCTTCAATTGTGTGATGTTCGTCAACTTCTAAATCGCCATCGACTTTAATCACTAAATCCATTTGTCCATGACGCGCAATTTGATCTAACATGTGATCGAAAAAGTGGATTCCTGTCGAGATATCCGATTTTCCAGTTCCGTCAAGATTCAAATCGATTTTGATCTTTGTTTCATTCGTGTTTCGAACAATTGAAGCCGTGCGATTTTGAAGTTTTAAGAACTCGTAAATTTCTTTCCACGACGTTGTTTTCAAAGCAATCGTTTCATTCAATCCTTCGATATCTTTAATTTCGTTCGCGCCTAAAGCTTCATCATTCGCGATAAAAATTCCTTTTCCACCAAGATTTTGAGCTAATTTCACATCCGTTATTCGATCACCAATCACAAACGAATTTACTAAATCGTACTCTGGATTATTGATGTATTTTGTTAATAATGCCGTTCCAGGTTTGCGTGTTGGCGCATTTTCGTGTGCAAAAGTTTTATCAATGTAAATATCTTCGAATTTCACCCCTTCATTTTCGAATGCTTTCACCACAAAATTTTGAATCGGCCAGAATAATTCTTCTGGATTAGCAGGCGTTCCCAAACCATCTTGATTGGTTACCATCGCTAATTCGTAATCCAATTCTTTCGCAATTTTACCTAAATAAGTAAATGCTCCAGGATAGAATTCTAGTTTCGAAAAGCTGTCAACTTGGTAGTCTTCGGGTTCCAAAATCAAGGTTCCGTCGCGGTCTATGAATAGTATTTTTTTCATTTTTTGTTTGTAAGTTATAAGACGTAAGATTTAAGGCTTAAGAATTTGAGTTCTTAATGAATTTCTCATATCCATTTAATAATTTCCCTATTTCTTCGGCGTCTTTTAATAATTCATTATATGTATCTTCTTCAATATATTTTAAGTCTTTACTTAGTATCAAAAAGTATTTGACTTCTTCTAAAGAACCTTCTGCAATATTTATAAAACTTAATTGATGAGGAATTGTTTTCTTTTTCTTTTTCTTTCCTTCAACAATATTCGCTGGAATAGAATAAGCGGCTCTTCTAAGCTGACTTGTTAATCCATAAATTTCTTCACGAGGAAATAGTTGTGTGATTTCATAAATCTTCAAAACTAAAAGATGAGATTTTTGCCAAACAATCAAGTCTTTAAATGTTGCCATAATGTTTAGTTTTAAGGTTAGAATTATACCTTTATTAAATTACAAAATTCTTAGGCAACCTCAAACCTTACATCTTAAGCCTTAAGTCTTATATCTTAATACTTAAGACTATTAAGCGCTTCCACCAACTTCCCATTCTCATCTTCCGTTCCAACAGTTATACGTAAGCAATTCTCACATAAATCATCGTTGTTTCGATTACGAATAACAATTCCTTTTTCGATCAATTGATTGTAACGTTCGTTTGCATTATCAACTTTAATCAAAATGAAATTCGCATCGCTTGGATATATTTTTTCTACAAATGAAATTTCAGCAAGAGCTTGTTCTAAAAAATCTTTTTGTTCGATTATCGTATTTGTTTCATCAACTACTTTATCGTAATTACCTAAAATTTCAATCGCTTTTAATTGTGTTAATTGATTAATATTATAAGGTGGTTTGATCTTGTTTAAAACATCAATAATTTCCTGAGAAGCATATAAAATTCCTAAACGTATTCCGGCTAAACCAACCGCCTTCGATAAAGTTTGGGTAACGATTACGTTCGGATAATTTTTGATTTCATTAATCCAAGAAGGTTCCATCGCGAAATCAATATATGCTTCGTCAATAATCACTAAACCATTGAAACGATTAACAATTCCTAAAATCGAATCTCTTTTGATGATTTCTCCCGTTGGATTATTAGGCGAACATAAGAAAATCATTTTCGTATTGTCATCAACTTTTGAAAATATATCTTCGATATTTGGTTGAAAATTTTCTTCGTTTAATAAAGATTTTCGGTATTCAATTGCATTCAGATTAGCTAAAACTCCGTACATTCCATAAGAAGGAGAAATCGCAATTACATTATCTTGATTTGGTTCGCAAAATGCTCGAAAAATTAAATCCAACACTTCATCGCTTCCGTTTCCTAATAAAATCTGATTGGCAGGAAAGTTTTTGATTTTACTTAAAATCGATTTTACATTGCGTTGCAAAGGATCGGGATAACGATTTAGCCCATTGTTGAATGGATTTTCGTTCGCATCTAAGAAAACGAAATCGTCATTTATTTCTTGAAATTCGTCACGAGCCGATGAATAAGCTTTCATCGCTTTTACGTTAGGACGAATGATGTTATTTATGTTGAATGAATTCATGTACGATTTTAGATTTACAATTTTAGATCATTTAGTCTTAAGGTAACCGCGTTTTTGTGGGCAAATAATTCTTCGGCTTCGGCCATTAATTCGATTGCTGGACCAATATTTTGAATTCCTTGTGCTGTTAATTTTTGAAAAGTAATTTTCTTGATAAAACTATCAAAAGACACTCCTGAATAATTCTTTGCATATCTGTTTGTTGGTAATGTGTGATTGGTTCCAGACGCATAATCTCCAGCGGATTCGCACGAATAATTTCCTAAGAAAACTGAGCCTGCATTAATAATTTTTCCGATATAATTTTCAGCTGTTTCGCAAGCAAAAATTAGATGTTCTGGCGCATAAATATTCGAAAAATTGACACATTCTTCGATAGAGTTTAAAACAATTCCTCGTGAATTTTCTAGAGCTTTAGCTGCTAATTCTTTTCTTGGTAGAACTTCTAATTGAGCATTAATTTCAATAATTGTTTCGTTTAACTTTTGCTCGTTTGTTGTTAATAAAATCACTTGTGAATCTATTCCGTGTTCTGCTTGTGACAATAAATCGGCTGCGACATATTTAGGAACTGAAGTTTCATCAGCAATTACTAAAACTTCGCTTGGACCTGCAGGCATATCGATCGCTACACCAAAGTTTTGAGCCACTTGTTTGGCAGCGGTTACATATTGATTTCCAGGTCCAAAAATTTTATCAACTTTCTGTATTGTTTGTGTTCCAAAAGTCAACGCTCCAATCGCCTGGATTCCGCCCACTTTGTGTATTTTTTCAATTCCGATTAAGTTGGCTGTGTATAAAATCGCAGGATGAATTTTTCCTTCTTTGTTAGGAGGTGTGCATAAAATAATATTTTGACAACCCGCTAATTTAGCAGGAATCCCTAACATTAATGTCGTAGAAAATAACGGAGCCGTTCCGCCTGGTATATAAATCCCAACATTTTCGATTGCGCGAGATTCTCTCCAACAATTGACACCATTTGTAGTTTCGATGATTTGGACTTCTTCACGTTGAACGGAGTGGAATTTTTCAATATTCGAAGCAGCTAATTGAATTGCTTGTTTTAATTCCTCAGAAATTAAAGTTTTCGCTTCTTCTATTTCAACAGCAGTAACTTCCAGAGAAGATAATTTTACTTTATCAAATTGTTCGGTAAAATCGATTAACGCTTGATTTTTCTCGGTTTGAATCTTTCCAAAAACATCTAAAACGATTTTCTGTAAATCTTGCACTTCTTTCGTAGGTCGAGCTGTTAATGTTGACCAATCAGAAATATTTGGGTTGATGTATGTTTGCATCTATTCTTAATTTTAAGTTCTAAGACTTAAGTTCTAAGGTTTCTATCATCCTTATGACTTATACCTTAAGACTTATGTCTTATAAAATCATTTTTTCAATTTCTAATACTAAAATTCCTTCTGCACCCAAAGCTTTCAATTGCTCGATGATGTCCCAAAAAGTATCCTCTTTAATGACAGTGTGGATTGATGACCAACCTTTTTCGGCCAATGGCAAGACTGTTGGAGATTTCATTCCAGGTAACAAAGCAATGATTTCTTCTAACTTTTCGTTTGGTGCGTTTAATAAAATATATTTGTTTTCAGAAGATTGTTTTACTGCTTCGATTCTAAATAAAAGACGATCTACAATAGCTTGTTTTTCAGCATCAAGATTTTGATTAGAAATTAAAACAGCTTGCGATTCAACCACCGTTTCCACTTGTTTTAAACCGTTTGTTAATAGAGTAGAACCTGTAGAAACGATATCAAAAATAGCATTTGCCAAACCGATACTTGGAGCAATTTCTACGCTTCCTCCGATTTCTTCAATCTTAACATTAATTCCTTTTTCTTGGAAGAATTTTCCTAAAATACGTGGATAAGAAGTGGCAATTTTTTTGTCTTGAAAATAACTTAAATCTGTATAAGCTTCATCTTTCGGAATAGCTAAACAAAGTTTACAACCTGCGAATCCTAATTGACGAATTTGAGTGACATTTTTATCTTTTTCCCAAACTTCATTTTCTCCTAAAATACCGATGTCAGCAACGCCTTGTTCTACATATTGTGAAATATCGTCGTCTCGTAAGAATAAAACTTCGATAGGGAAATTTGGAGATTCGGTTCTTAATTTTCGATTACTTGTAGAAATTTTAATTCCGCAATCTTTCAATAATTCGAGTGATTTTTCACTTAATCGACCACTTTTCTGAATGGCTATTTTTAATTTACTCATTTTTAATGTTTTATATTTTTTAAGTTTGAGTAAATCGATGATTAAATCTTGAAGTAACAAAAAATCCCGTTCGATTTACTCAAACGGGATTTAGATATTGTGATAAAATCATTACATACCACTATCTGCTCGCTTGAGTGCAAGTATGATGGTGATGATGATGTAATTGATTTTTGTACATTTTTACTTTTTTGTCGGAACAAATGTAGAAAGGAAATTTTAATTGACAATAGATTTTTTGAAAATTAGTAAATAAACTTGTTATTAATTATGAAAACCTTATTTTTTTCTATTTTTATCCAAAAGAACTCAAATATTTATTGAGTTTTATTGATTTGATTAATTCTCAATATTTTATAGAAAGTTCGGTTACATCCAAAACTTTCTTTTATTTTTGCAGTAATATAATATATGTTAGAAAAACAAGAAGCACAATACGAAAAAGTAGTTTTAGTTGGATTGATTACACGTGAACAATCTGAAGAAAAACTGACGGAATATATGGACGAATTGGAGTTCTTAGCTTATACAGCTGGAGCGACAGTTGGAGAACGTTTTACACAAAGAATGGACAAACCTGATTCTAAATTCTTTGTAGGAAGCGGGAAATTAGATGAAATCACGGCTTTTGTCGAAGAATATGATATTGATACAGTTATTTTTGATGATGAATTAACGCCTTCTCAGTTGAAAAATATTGAGAAAGTTGTCAACAAAAAAATCATCGACCGTACACAATTGATTTTAGATATTTTTGCTCAACGAGCGCAAACTTCATATGCACGTACGCAGGTAGAATTGGCTCAATACCAATATTTATTACCACGATTAACACGAATGTGGACACACTTAGAGCGTCAACGTGGAGGAATTGGTATGCGTGGTCCTGGTGAAACGGAAATTGAAACGGATAGACGTATTATTCGTGATCGAATTACGTTATTGAAAGAGAAATTGAAAGGAATCGATAAGCAAATGGCGACTCAACGTAAAAATCGAGGAGCATTGGTACGCGTTGCGTTGGTTGGGTACACAAATGTTGGGAAATCAACGTTGATGAATGTCTTATCGAAGTCCAAAGTTTTTGCCGAAAATAAATTATTTGCAACATTAGATACAACGGTTCGAAAAGTGGTAATTGGTAATTTACCTTTCTTATTAACGGATACGGTTGGGTTTATTCGCAAGTTGCCAACACAATTGGTAGAATCGTTCAAATCTACATTAGATGAGGTTCGTGAAGCGGATTTGTTGGTCCATGTTGTGGATATTTCGCATGCGAGTTTTGAGGATCATGTGAATTCTGTGAATCAAATTTTAGCTGAAATAGAGTCGAAAGAAAAACCAACGATTATGGTTTTCAATAAAATTGATAATTTTTCTTATATCAAACAAGATGAAGATGATTTGTCTGAAAAGAAATTTGAAAATTATTCGTTAGAAGATTGGAAACGTACGTGGATGGCGAAAACAGATTATCCGACATTGTTTATTTCGGCAACGGAAAAAGATAATTTAGAAGATTTGCGAAAAACGGTTTATGAAGAAGTGAAAGAAATTCACATGAAACGTTTTCCTTATAATAACTTCCTTTTTCAGTATTATGATGAGGAAGAAGAAAATAATTCGGAAGAATAAAGATAGAAAGAGTTCAGTTTTTGGACTCTTTTTTTTGTTAACTTCAACATCTATTGATAAAATATGATAGAGCAATTAAAATCAACTTTGCAAGATTTAGCGGACGAAGAAAAAGCGAAAATTATGATGCGTTTTTTCAAAACTGGAAAAGGAGAATATAGCGAAGGAGATATTTTTCTTGGGATTTCTGTTCCGAATCAGCGTTTGATTGCGAAAGAATTTTATCAACAAGTTTCTTTAAATGACATCAAAAATTTATTGAATTCCAATATTCACGAATATAGATTAACTGCTTTATTGATGTTGGTTTTGAAGTACGAAAAATCAAAAGATGAACAAATAAGAAAAGATATCATCGATTTTTATCTTGCTCAAACTTCTCAAATCAACAATTGGGATTTGGTTGACACAAGTTGTTATAAAATTTTGGGACATTATTGTTTTCATCAAAAACGAGAAGAATTGCTTTTTGAATTGGCGGATTCTGATGATTTGTGGGAAAAACGAATAGCAATTGTATCAACGATGTATTTTATCAAACAAAAATCATTTTCAATTGTTCCAGAAATTGTGTTGAAAAATCTTAATCATTCGCACGATTTAATGCATAAAGCAAATGGTTGGATGTTGCGTGAAATGGGAAATATGAACGAAGAAAAGTTGATTGAGTTTTTGGACGAATATACATTACAAATGCCAAGAACGACGTTGAGATATGCGCTCGAAAAAATTGATCCAATTCTCAAAGATTATTATATGAAATTGAAATAGTTTGCATAAAAAAAAAGTCGCTCACTGAGCGACTTTTTATTTTATATCAAGAATAAATTCTTACAAAATAACATGACCTAATTTTGTCAATTTTTGATGATCTAAAACTTTGATTTTTCTTCCTTCAACTTCGATTAATTCATCAGTTTTGAATTCAGAAATCAAACGAATTGCAGATTCTGTTGCTGTTCCAATCAAATTTGCCATTTCTTCGCGTGTCAACGAAATGTTGATAAATCCGTCTTTGTCTGTTCCTAATTTTCCTTCTAATAAAATTAAAACTTCAGCCAAACGTTCGCGAACTGTTTTTTGTGCTAAATAAGTGATTGTTCTTGCATATTCTCCCAAATCTTTTGCAATTCTTTGTAAAATATTGAAAGCTAATTTTGGATTAACTTCTAATAATTTTAAGAAGAATTTTTCTGGAATATAATATATTTCAACTGCCGTCATTGCGGTTGCAGATGCACCAAAAACTTCTTGACTTAAAATTGAGCGATAACCGATAATGTCACCTTCGTTGATAAAACGTAGAATTTGCTCTTTTCCATTAAAACCAATTTTGAACAACTTAGCAGTTCCTTTCATGACGCAATATATACCTTTTGGTGTGTGACCTTCTTGGATAATTTCGTCTCCTTTTTTTAGGTTGATGATTTTCTTTTCTTGCTCAAACTCCAATAATTCTTCCTTACTAAAAACCCCGAAAGACTCTGGGCTATCAAACATCGCTTTAATCGATACTACATTCTCATTAAACTCTGACATATCTTGTTGTTATGACTTAATTCATACAAAGTTAACGTTAATTCTGATAAAAGGAAAGTAATTTTGTAAAATAGTATGGAAGAGAATTGTTTTCACTGTGGTCAACGGATTGAAGAAGAGGTTATTCAGTTCGATGAAAAGGATTTTTGTTGTCAGGGTTGTAAAACGGTTTACGAGATTTTAAACGTAAATAATCTAAAAGATTATTACGACCTTAATCGTAATGCAGGTTTGCGTCCTGATGGGAAAAGTAATCATCAATTTGATTTCTTAAACACAAAAGAAATCTTTGATAAAGTTGTCGATTTTTCAGATGACGGCGTTACAGTTGTCTCCTTTTACGTGCCTGTAATGCACTGTACTTCGTGTGTTTGGTTGTTAGAAAGTTTGGATACGATTAATCCAAATATTATATCTTCTAATGTCAATTTTACGCAAAAAACTGTTCAGATTACGTATCGTGATGCGGATTTGAAATTGGGTGATTTAGCAAGATTTATTACAAATTTAGGCTACAAACCTTCGATTAATCTAAAAACATTAGACAAAAAGAAAAAAAGCAAAGTTGATCGTTCTTTGGTGAGCAAATTGGTAATTGCAGGATTCTGTTTTGGGAATATTATGCTTTTATCTTTTCCAGAATATGTCGAAGTTTTTGGTAATGTAAAAGAACAATGGTTAGATCAAAACAAAGGATATTTCCGTTGGACAATGTTCGCGTTATCATTGCCTGTTTTCTTTTATTCATCTACCGATTATTTTGTTTCGGCTTGGCAAGGTCTGAAAAATAAATATATCAATATCGATGTGCCAATTGCGTTAGGAATCATCGTGATTATGTTCAAATCGACTTATGATATCATTTTTGATATTTCGCCAGGTTACTTTGATACATTAGCAATGCTTCTATTTTTGATGTTGACAGGGAAATGGTTTCAGCAACAAACAATGCAAGCATTGGCATTTGATCGAGATTACAAATCGTTTTATCCAATTGCAGTTGCGAAATTAGAAAATGGTTATGAACAACCAATTTTGTTGGCTGATTTGAAAAAAGGTGATCGAATTTTAATTAGAAATGAAGAAATTATTCCAGCCGATGCTATTTTGATGAAAGGTGAAGCGATGATTGATAACTCGTTTGTGACGGGAGAATCTCGTTTGATTCAGAAAAAAGCTGGAGATAAAATATTTGCTGGAGGAAAACAATCTGGTCATGCAATTGAGTTGGAAATTATTTCGGATGTTAATCAAAGTTATTTAACCCAATTATGGAACAATGATGCTTTCCAGAAAGAAGAATCTGAGTTGAATGCTTTGACGAATAAAATCAGTCATTATTTCACATTAATCATCCTTATTATTACAGCAATTTCTGCTGTTTATTGGTATTTCCACGATTCTTCAAAAATATTAGAAGTTGTTACATCAATCTTAATTATTGCTTGCCCTTGTGCGTTAGGTTTATCGTCTCCGTTTATTTTGGGACACATGATGCGTATTTTCGGGAATAAGAAATTCTATGTAAAAAATACATCAACAGTCGAAAGAATGGAAAAAATTACAGATGTAGTTTTTGATAAAACGGGTACAATTACGGAAAGTGATGAAGCGAAAGTGCAATACGAGGGGAAAGAACTTTCTGAGTATCAAAAGCAATTGGTGAAAGCATTGATTAGAAACTCTAATCACCCTTTAAGCCGTACATTATATAAGAAATTGACGGTTGATGATCATTTGCCGATTTCTAATTACGAAGAAATTGTAGGAAAAGGCCAGCAAGCTGATGTAGATGGACATCAAGTAAAAGTTGGTTCGAGAAGTTTTACAAATGTAATTTTTAATGAAAATATATTGAATCAATCTCAAGTTTTTATAGCGATTGATGGAGAAGTTTTTGGTAAATTTGTGTATACCAATCGATATCGGAAAGGTTTAGATCGTTTATTGAAAGAATTGGATGCTTATCAGTTACACGTTTTGTCTGGGGATAATGATTCTGAAAAAGAATATTTAGAAACTATTTTTCCAACCAATGCAAAATTGATTTTTAATCAATCGCCAACTGATAAGTTAGAATATATAAAACAATTGGAACAAGAAGGGAAGAAGGTGATGATGCTTGGAGATGGATTGAATGACGCTGGAGCTTTGAAACAAAGTACAGTAGGGATTTCTATTTCTGAGGATATTAACAGTTTTTCGCCTTCGTGTGATGGAATTTTGGATGCAAAAAGTTTTTCTGCAATTCCAAATTTCTTAAAGTTATCGAAGACCACGATGAAATTTGTAAAAATTGCTTTTTTCATCAGTTTCTTGTATAATATTGTTGGACTTAGTTTTGCTGTTTCTGGTTATTTACAGCCAGTTGTAGCGGCTATATTAATGCCAATAAGTTCTATTTCAGTGTTAATTTTTGCAACGGCAAGTACGCGAATTGTAGATAAATTAACAAAATGGAATTTAGATTGATTTTAAATTAGACTTATACATACTGCTCTGACCAAAATCATTGTGATAAGAACTTAGGGCTTTGTAATTTTGTGGAGCTATGGGGATATTATTATTAATGATATTAGTTAGTGTCTCTTTGGGGGCAATTTTCTTACTTTTATTCTTTTTAGGGTATAAGAAAGGACAATTTGATGAGGATGAATCCCCAGCAGTGAGAATGTTAAAAGATGATAAAAAAACACAAGATAAAATCGACTCATAATGCAAATGCAGACTTTTAGTTACGACAATAAGATCGTAAAGTATTTCCTTTATGCCACATTGTTTTGGGCAGTTATGGCATTTTTCTTTGGAGTATTGGTTGCAACTTTGTTGTTTTTTCCAACGTTACCAGAATACATCTTCGGATCGGATGATGGTACAATCGGAGGGAACATCCAAGGGTTAATCAATTCACAAGGGACACTTGGTTTTGGTAGATTAAGAATGATTCACACAACATTTGCGGTGTTCGCGTTTGTTGGAAACTCGTTCTTTACTGGAGCTTATTATTCAATGCAAAGGTTGTTGAAAACCAGAATGTACAGCGATGTTTTAAGCTGGATCGTTTTCTGGGGATGGCAATTATTTATTGTATTATCATTTGTAACATTTATCTTAGGATACAACACTTCTAAAGAGTATGCTGAGCATGAATGGCCAATTGATATTTTAATCGCGTTAGTTTGGGTATTGTTTGGAGCACAAATGTTCTTAACGATTGCTAAGCGTCGTGTACGTCACTTGTACGTTGCAATTTGGTTCTATATTGGAACTTGGGCAGCAATTACAATGTTACACGTGTTTAACAATTTAGAAATCCCAGTAACATTTAGTTTAACAGCTCCAAAATCGTACTCTTTATATTCTGGAGTTCAAGATGCGTTAGTACAATGGTGGTACGGGCACAACGCCGTAGCATTCTTCTTAACGACACCTATCTTAGGATTAATGTATTACTTTGTACCAAAAGCAGCTAATAGACCTGTGTTTTCATACAAATTATCTATTATCCACTTCTGGTCATTAATCTTCATTTATATTTGGGCTGGTCCTCACCACTTGCTTTATACAGCATTACCAGGTTGGGCACAAGCTTTAGGAACAGGTTTCTCTATCATGTTAATCGCTCCATCTTGGGGAGGTATGTTGAATGGTTTATTAACATTACGTGGTGCATGGGATAAAGTAAGAGAAAATCCTATTTTGAAATTCTTCGTAGTTGCCTTAACTTGTTATGGTATGGCTACTTTTGAAGGTCCAATGTTAGCAACAAAAACATTAAATAAAATTGGTCACTTTACAGATTGGGTTCCTGCTCACGTACACGTAGGTACTTTAGGATGGAATGGATTTATCGCTTTTGGTATGATCTATTACTTAGTACCAAAATTATTCAACACAAAATTAGCATCTGTTAAGATGGCTAACGCTCACTTCTGGATTGGTACTTTCGGTATCTTATTCTGGGTAATTCCTATGTATGTTGCAGGATGGACACAAGGTTTAATGTGGAAACAATTCGCAGCAGACGGAACATTAGAATATGGTAACTTCTTACAAACAGTTACTATTCTTAAAAAATGGTTATATCCATTACGTGCATTCGGTGGAACATTATATTTATTAGGATCAATCTTAATGATTATCAATGTTTGGAAAACAGTAAAAGCTGGACACTTTGTAGCAAACGAAGAAGCAGAAGCTCCTGCATTAGCTCCAAAAACAGCAGCACGTACACAAGGAGAAGGCGTACACTCTTGGATTGAAAGAACACCAATCGTGTTAACAATCGGAGCTGTATTAACTTTAGCAGTTGGTGGTTTAGTAGAGATTGTTCCTACAATTGTAGTTAAATCTAACGTACCTACAATTGCAAGTATCAAACCTTATACTCCATTAGAATTAGAAGGACGTGATTTATATATTCGTGAAGGATGTAATGCTTGTCACACGCAAATGGTTCGTCCATTCCGTGACGAAGTAAAACGTTATGGTGAATACTCTAAAGCAGGAGAATTTGTTTACGATCACCCATTTTTATGGGGTTCTAAAAGAACTGGTCCAGACTTACACCGCGAAGGAGGTAAAAACCCAGACGCTTGGCATTACAAACATATGTGGAATCCACGTTCTACATCAGATGGTTCTATCATGCCACGTTACCCATGGTTAATTGAAAACAAATTAGACCGTGAGTTAACGCGTGATAAAATGAAATCAATGGTTGCATTAGGTGTCCCTTATCAACAAGAAGATTTTGACAGTATGCAAGTTTCTATGAACAAACAAGCTTTAGCAATCGAGCAAACTATCTTTAAAGATGCGTCTGATTTGAAAGAGTTATATGCGAAAAAAGAAGCAGAAGCTAAACAACAAGGTAAAGAGTTTGTTCCGTTAAGAGATCGTGAGATTACAGCGTTAATCGCATATTTACAACGTTTAGGAACAGATATCAAAGCTGAACAAGTAGAGACAGCAAGTAACTAATGTTAAAATATTATAAAGAATTCCTTTCTCAGTATGAGTATGCATCTTTATTGCAGACATTAATCCTAATAGGATTTATAGCAGTCTTTGTGACAATTTTTGTTAAGGTTATGAAAAAACCGAAAGAGTATTACAAAGACAGCGAGTCAGCAGCTTTAGATTTAGAACCAGAAGAGAACGAAAAAAATAATACAAAATGAGACAACGTACCCCGGCTTATATATTTATTCCATTAACGCTATTAGCAGTAATCTTAGCGTTTACAATGGTGACGCCAGTAGATGTGGTGCCAGAACCAGGTTTTCAAGGAATGATGCACAATTTATTGGAGCACTTGAAACATGTGTTTGCACAAGGAATTTTCTGGGCAGTATTAGCAGTTGCAATCGTGATGCTTTTAATCATCAATGCTTTAAACAAAGTTGTTGAAGCAGAGAAATTCAAAAGATTATCTGAAGATGAACAAGCTAAATATTTAGAAGAAGCTAAAATAGGTTACTTCAAAAGATTGTTCAGTAGTGCTGGTAAAAAACAATCAGACGAAGAAGAAGAATCTATTATCTTAGATCACGGTTTTGACGGAATCAAAGAGTTAGACAACGCTTTACCACAATGGTGGTTATCATTATTCTACTTTGGTATAGTATTTATGGTAGTTTACGTAATGGCATATAGCTTCACAGACTTTGCTCACATGGACAAAGAATACGAAGAAGAAATGGTTTACAAAGATGCGCAAGATAGTATTTGGGCAGTTGCAAATGATATTGATATCACAGGAGCTGTAAACAAATCTAACGATCCTGCAATCGTAGAACAAGGTAAAAAAATCTTTGAGCAAAACTGTACACAATGTCACATGGAAGGTGGTAAAGGAGGTATTGGACCAAACTTAACGGATGATTACTGGGTGAATCATGTAGAAGATAGTTTGTTCAAAAATATCTATCACATTGTTTATAATGGATCTCCACACAATCCTCAAATGCGTGCATTTGGACAACGTAAAGAGTTATCTGGATTAGCAATTGAGAAAGTAGCTTCTTATGTATATTACATCAACCAAAAAGAACCTACGAAAACAGTTGCAGAAGGTGCAGCTGCTCCTCAAGGTGACTTAATGGAAGCATGGAAACAAAAGTAATTGATTGAATAATTACAACAAATATCATATTGAAAGAGAGCTTATTTATAAGCTCTCTTTTCTTTTTTAGTCGTAAATTTGTATATATTTAAAATTCACTATAATGAGTGTTCAAAATTCTGACCCAAAAGATGAATTTAATTTAGACGATTATTTGGATGAAAACAGCCAAATGAACGAAGATGTACGTACTTCCATTGGAACTATGGAGCGAACAGGAGAGCGTAAATGGGTTTACCCTAAAAAACCAAAAGGTAAGTTTACAAATTATAGGACGTATGTAAGTTATGTATTGTTAGCAATATTAATCTTAACGCCTTTCTTTAAATTACCTAATGGAAATCCATTGTTCAAATTTGATGTATTGCACAGTCAATTCATTTTATTTGGTTTTCCATTTTTTACATCAGACTTCTTCCTTTTAGCTTTAGGAATGATCACGACAATTATTTTCATCGTATTATTCACCATGGCTTATGGTCGTTTATTTTGTGGATGGGTATGTCCACAAACTATTTTCTTGGAAATGGTTTTTCGAAAAATAGAATACGCCATAGAAGGAGATAGAGCAAAACAAATAAGATTAGATAAGCAAGATTGGGACGAAGAAAAAATTCGTAAAAAATTACTGAAATGGACCATCTTCGCAATCATTTCATTTATTATCGCAAATGTATTCCTAGCTTATATTATTGGAGCTGATGCATTGTATGATGTAATAAAAGAAGGTCCTGCAGAAAATGTAGGAACATTAGTTGGATTGGTTTTCTTCTCAGCTACTTTCTATTTCATCTTTGCATGGTTTCGTGAACAAGCATGTACATTGGTTTGTCCTTACGGACGTTTCCAAGGCGTATTAATTGATGCACATACAATCAATGTAACATATGATTTCAAACGTGGTGAAGGAACAGCTGGTCGAGCAAAATTCAAAAAGAACGAAGACCGTAAAGCAGAAGGAAAAGGAGATTGTATAGATTGTGGTCAATGTGTAGTTGTTTGTCCAACTGGAATTGATATTCGTAACGGTATCCAATTAGAATGTGTTAACTGTACAGCTTGTATTGATGCATGTGACGAAGTAATGGAAAAAGTTGGTTTACCAACAGGATTGATTCGTTATGCTTCTGAAGATGATATTAAACGTGGAGAAAAATTCAAATTCACGAAACGTTTAGCAGCTTATACATTTGCCTTATTATTATTAATTGGAGCAATGACAGCATTCTTGTTCTCTCGTTCTGATGTAGAATCTAAATACCTTAAAGTTCCTGGAACAGATTACAAGGTAGAAGGAAAATACTACGTTAATCAATTCGAGTATACATTGTACAACAAAACGAATGCAGATCAAATTGTAACTGTTCAATTGCTATCACACAAAAACTCAAAAGTAGAAATGTATGAAGGCGAAAATAAATTGAACATGGAAAAAGGTCAAATCATTCAAGGAAAATTCTTCTTGAAAATTCCAATGGATGAAGTTAAATCGTACAAAGAAAAAGTAGTGATTGGCTTAGTTAATCAAAAAGGAAAAGTAATCGATAAATACGAAACGAGCTTCTCAGCTCCATTCAAATATTAATCATATGAAGTTAAATTGGGGACATTATGTAGCAATTGCTTTGGGATGTTTTATGATATTCATTCTATCATTGTTATATTTTGCAGGAGATACAGGTGGAATGGTAACCGAGGATTATTACGAAAAAGAAATTCATTTTCAGGATGAAATAAATGCTGAAAAACGTGCAAATACTTTAGCCGAAAAACCAGAAGTTATTGTACAAGCAAATGGATTTTTATTTCAATTTCCAGCAACTACTGCTGCCGATTTTAAAGGAGATATTTTTTTGATGCGAAATGATAACGAAACCAAAGACGTTAAAACAACAATCAAATTATCAGACAGAAAAAATTTCTTAGTACCTTCTGTTAAGTTAATTGACGGAGAATACGAATTAACTTTAAGCTGGAAAGAAAATAATCAAACTTATTTGATTAAAAAGTCCATTCGATGGATTTCACAATAGTTATCATAGCATTATCCATAGGTCTTACATCGTCCCTGCATTGCGTGGGGATGTGCGGGCCTATTGCTTTATCTTTGGGATTAGAATCTCAAAACAAACTAAAATTTACACTTCGTAATTTGACGTATCAATTAGGACGTGTAACCACTTATACAATTTTAGGCGCAATTTTAGGATTGATTGGTGAATCATTTTCATTTGTTGGATTACAAAATTACTTAAGTATTTTGATTGGAGTTTTGATGATTATTATGGTCATGATTCCAAAATTCTACGAAAATGGTGCTACGCAACTTCGCCCTGTTAACGCCTTGATGGTAAAAGTAAAACTCTCTCTTGGTAAATTCTTAATCAAGAAAGATTCTTCCTCACTTTATATAGTTGGTCTATTAAATGGCCTTTTACCTTGCGGAATGGTTTATGCTTCACTTACAGCTGCCATTGGTTTAGGATCAGTTTACAAAAGTGCGATGTTTATGTTCTTCTTCGGATTTGGAACTTTGCCTTTGATGTTTGCAACCGTTTTATTTGGAAATTTTTTATCCGTAAAACAACGTCAAACTATCTTAAAAATCTTACCAATTATTACACTTATTTTGGGTGTATTATTTATCCTTCGCGGATTAGAATTAAACATTCCTTTCATCTCACCAGCCAAAGAAGCACTTCAGCTAAATGGAATGGATGAGCATTGTATGTGATTATCATTTTTTATTCAAATAATTCGCAACAAGAAAAAGAGTTTTTTATTTCACATTTTAAGTTTTTAAATCTAATATTAATACCTTTATTGCATAAAAATTAAAGAATCATTGCGTTAGTATTTTTGAATTTTGTTTTACAAAAATGGACCAATTTACTTTTAAAGAAATCGCTGCTTTTATAGGAGTTTTCCTTGTTCTTGTGCTTGCCTTGTTTTTGGTAACTGTAAAAAGTAAGCACAAACTTTCAAATTGCTTACTTGCTTTTTTTCTTTTTACAACTGCTGCAGATGGATTGAAGTTTTTGATGCGTGATTTTCCTGTGAATTACATCAACCTAGAAGCTTTCCGTTGGAGTTTTAATTATTTGGCTCCAGCAACATTTTATTTCTATGTTTTGTCGGTTAGTTTTAACAAATTCCGTTTAAAACCGAAGTATTTGTGGCACACTATTCCATTCGTTGCGTTCAATTTGTATATGGCATATGGAATTTATTTTCAAGATAGGGCTGGAAAAATTAGTTTCATAAATGAGTTGAATGATTCGCCGATAATGAATTTTTTTTATATTCTGTTCGAAGTTCTTTTTCAAATCTATTTTATTGCTTCATTTTTGGTAATTCGAAAATCGAAAACAGTCTATTTCGAAAATTATGCAAATCCTGATATTTCTAAGTTTAATGCGCTTTACAAAATCACCATTCTATATTACGTTGTACATTTTTTAGTATTGATAAGATGGGTGATTACTTTCACTTACGGTTTCGGCGAATTGAGGGAATGGATTGTGATGCTAGATGGTTTTTCTTTTTTTGTTTGTACTTGTTGGTATCTATTTGTCGCATTAAATAATCCTGATTTTTTCCGAGGAGTTAATGAAAATTTGCAACCGATTAAGGAAGCTATTCCAAAGCAAAAATCTACACTAGAAATCGACGTCGAAAAAAATAATCAAATAGAATCATTAAAAGATTTTATGGTTAAAAATGAACCTTATCTCGATTCATCTTTAACGATTCAGAATTTGGCAGAGCAATTAAATATGCCTGTGAAAGATTTATCGGCTTTGATTAATTTGTACATGGACAAACATTTTTTTGATTTTGTAAATGAATATCGAATTAAAAAAGCCATACAAATTCTAAAAGATTGCACTCAAAAAGAGTTGACCGTTTTGGAAATTTTGTATCAAGTTGGATTTAATTCCAAATCTTCGTTTAATACATCCTTCAAAAAATATACAGGAAAAACACCAACCGATTACAGAAAGGAAGCTTTGTAAAATAAAATTATTTGCTGAAAATGCGTTCGATTTTTTTTAATCGGTCGTGTATCAACGCTTTTTAGATCAGCTTTGCAGAAAGTTTTTAAAATATAATTACAATGAAAAAAATAATTGTCTTAATATCATGAAGTATTTTATTCTCCAATTTTCTTTCAGCTCAAAAGCCGGTTGAACAAAAAACAGAAATCAATCAAATTAATGAACTAATGACTAAATCCTACGAAAAAGATTTGTTCAATGGAAATGTTTTGGTTGCCAAAAAAGGAAAAATTATCTATCAAAAATCCCTTTGGCTTTATTGATGAAATGAAGAAAAAATCTTTAACGAAAAATTCAATTTTCAATTTTGGTTCTATTGCAAAGGAGTTTAATGCAGTTGCGATTTTGATGTTGGTAGAACGTGGTCAATTTAAGCTTGATGACCCGATTTCGAAATATAATTTGGATTTGCCGAAATGGTCGGAAAAAGTAACAACCAGACATTTGATTAATTATGCTAGCGGAATTCCCAGAATAGAAAATGGATTAATTGTCCCGAAAAACGATGAAGAAGCGTGGAAGATTTTGAGAAAAACAGATACATTGTTATTTGAACCTGGAAAGGATTACCGATACGATAACGGCAATGTTTTTTTACAAAGAAGAATTATTGAAAAGATAACAAGAATGACTTTCCAAGATTTTGTTACGAAAAATATTATAAAACCTTTGAAAATGAACAATTCCGTGTTTGATCCGAAATTTGGTTATAAAAATCGAACGTCTTGCTATGATATGGATAATGTTCGGTGTCCAGAAATGGAATTTGTCAGCGGTTGGCTTTGGTTGGATACTAATGACATGTACAAATGGATTGATGCGATGAATCATAATCGTTTAATTTCTAGAAAATCTTTTGAAACATTATTGAATAATCCCTACACAAAAGACCATCAAGGTGGATCATTTGGAGATTATTTTAGAGATGAAGAGTTGCAGCGTCATAACGGTGTTTCCTATAAATTTGAATCTTTGGTGTTAAATGATATGAAGAACGATGTCGTTATCATTTTAGCATCCAACAGTCGGAATAAAGTTTGGGATTTGGGACATGTCATTCGAGATATTATGCTAGGAAAAACATTCGAAATTCCTAAAAAATCGGTTTACCAAGCTTTAAGAAAAGAAGCACAAACCGACGTCAATAAAGCGATTGAAAATTATTATCAACTGAAAAATACTTCCGAAAAAGAATATAGTTTTGAAAATCCAATCGAACTTAATACTTTGGGTTATGAATTTCTACGAGCGGGCAAAATAAATGAGTCGATAAAAATATTTCAATTGGTTGTAAAAGAGTTTCCAAATAACTCAAGTGTTGCTGATAGTTTGGGCGAAGCTTATCTAACTAACAAGCAATACGATTTGGCATTAGAATGGTACAACAAAGCCATCAGCCTTGGCGGAACCAACGGTAATGCCGAAAGAATGATTGAGAAAATTAAAGCGTTAAAAAACTAAAAATTGATTTCTCAAAATATTTAATTCAAATCAATTGAAGCCTTGTTAAGATTTAAATCTTGACAAGGCTTTCATTAAAATCAATACTTTCATCCTTACAAAATAAATCGTATTTTTGACGTTATCACTATATGTAGTGTAACTAAATAAACGTCAAAATGATAACACAATTAAGAGGTAAATTAATCGAGATTTATCCAACAAATGCTGTAATAGATTGCAATGGGGTCGGATATTGGGTCAATATTTCACTAAATACATATTCTACTTTAGAACACGAAGAATTGGTTACAATTTTTACACATTTGATCGTTCGCGAAGATGCGCATATACTTTATGGATTTGCAACAAAACTAGAACGAGAAATTTTTCAGAAATTAATTAGTGTTAACGGTGTTGGTCCAGCTTCTGGAATGATGATTATTTCGACACTTTCTTCCAAAGAAATTGCAACTGCAATCGCTCAAGAAGATGCCAGATTATTGCAAAGTGTAAAAGGAATTGGAGCTAAAACAGCGCAAAGAATTATCATTGACTTGAAAGATAAATTGGATCAAAATTTAATATTAGATGTTAATTCTACTTCGGTTAAAAATAAATCTAAGAATGAAGCGTTATCTGCTTTAGAAGTTTTAGGAATTCCTAAAAAATCTGCGGAGAAAATCATGGACAAAATCCTACAAGATCAGCCAGATGCAGACGTGGAATTCTTAGTAAAAGAAACCTTGAAGAAAATTTAATGAAGATTCATAACGAACCAAAAACTATTCGTAAAGGCTCTACTATAGCGGCTTTGTGTTTCCTTTTTGCAATGGGAACTATGAGCGATGTTATGGCTCAGGAAAGTGATACGCTTAAGTTTCCTATCCGAGATCAAAAAGGTGGATTGTTTTTAGATAATCAAATAAAATACGATGTACAATATGATGCGATAAAGCGTCAGTATATTTTATATCCTCAAATTGGAACAAGTTTAGTTTCCGAGCCAATCTATTTGACACGTCAAGAATACCTGACTTTGGTTCAGAATCAAGACATGAAAAATTATTTCCGAGTAAAATCTCAAACCAACGATCAATTTTATCGTGAAGAACGTTTTGGAGATAAGGAAGGAAAAAAAGAAGGAAGTATTTTACCAAGTTTTAAGGTGAAATCTAAAGCTTTCGAAACTATTTTTGGTGGATCAGAAATTTCATTGATTCCGCAAGGTTATGCAAATTTAGAATTGGGTGTTTTCTTGCAAAAGATAGATAACCCAATGTTGTTGCCACAAAACCGTCAAACGCTTACAATGGATCTTAACCAACGTATGCAATTGAGTATTTTGGGGAAAGTCGGAGAAAATCTTCAGATGAAAGTAAATTACGATACGCAAGCTGGTTTTGGCTTCGAAAATCAAATGAAACTTCAGTGGAGAAAGGCTTTGGGGAATAAATTGGATCCATTTGGAGGTGAAGATGATATCCTACAAAATATAGAGGTTGGTAATATTTCGATGCCACTTAGTACTTCGTTGATTACGGGTGCGCAGTCACTTTTTGGAGTTAGAACAGATCTTAAATTCGGTCGTACAAATGTATCGGCTGTCTTTTCTGAGCAACGTTCGGAGTCTAAAAATATCGTGGTTCAAGGTGGTGGTGTGATGACTGATTTTAAAGTCGCTGCCGAAAAATATGAATACAATAGACACTTTTTCTTAGGTCAATTTTTTAGAAATAGTTACGATAGAGCGTTAGCAAATTATCCTGCAGTTAACAGTAATATCAATATCAGTAATATTGAGGTTTGGAAAGTTGATAAATCTGGAGGGAATCAACAGAATAGACGTTCTATTATCGCTTTGCGAGATATTGCAGAAGGTGATACAGCGCCTCAAAATAGTAGTAATGCCTTATTTAATGAGATTAATTCTCAAGGTTTTACTAAGATTAGTGATGCAAGAAGTTATTTGAACGGATATTCTTTCAATGGAGAACAATTTCAGGATGGAGAAAACTTTATCGTCAACGAAAATGTTCGTAAACTTGATGCTTCCGAATTCACTTTCTATCCAAAATTAGGATACATTTCCTTGAATACGCCTTTGGTTGATGGTGAAGATTTATTAGCGGTTTCGTTTCAATATTCGTTAAGCTCTGATCCTAAAAAATTATACAAAGTTGGACAGATGTCGAGCGAGACAGATAAACCAATTATTGCGAAATTAATCAAACCAAATTCTGCTGTTAATGTGGCTTCGCCAATGTGGGATTTGATGATGAAAAATATTTATTCGTTAAATGCTTATGGTGTTTCGAGTGAAGATTTCTTGATGAATATTAATTTCAAAGATAATGGTAAAGAATCATCGGGAACATTAAATTATTTACCAAATTCTGCTGTTTCAGAACAATCGTTATTACAAGTTCTGAATATGGATAGATTAAATTCGAACGGACAATTACAACAAAATCCTGACGGAAGTAAAGGAGATGGTTTGTTCGATTTTCAATCAGGATTAACTATTGATACAGAAAGAGGAAATATTATTTTCACTTCAGTTGAGCCTTTTGGTAAATATTTGAGCAATAAATTACAAGGTCAAAATCAAGAATACGTTTTCAATCAAATTTATCGTCAATTACCAAATACACTTTCTGGCGAAAAATTAGCCAATCGTTATACATTAGAAGGTCGATACAAAGGAACGGTGACAGATGGTATTCCGTTGGGTGCTTTCAACGTGCCACAAGGTTCTGTTAAGGTAACTTCTGGTGGAGCAACGTTGACAGAAGGCGTAGATTATACGGTAGATTATCAGTTGGGTCGAGTAAAAATCATCAACGAACAATTGAAAAATTCTGGAGCAGCAATTAATGTATCTTTAGAAAATCAATCAACATTTAATTTACAGAAAAAACGTTTCATGGGAATTAATGTCGAGCATAAATTTAGTGATAAATTGATGTTAGGCGGAACTTTAATTAATTACCAAGAACGTCCAGTTACGCAAAAAACACAATTTGGTTCAGAACCTGTGAACAACACAATTTTTGGACTTAATACACAATATAACTCAGAAGCTGAGTGGTTAACTCGTTTAACAAATAAAATTCCAGGAATCAAAACTGATCAAATGTCGAACATTAGCGTTCAGGCAGAGGCAGCTTATTTGATGCCAGGAATGAACAAGGTTACGGGAGGTTATTCTTATATAGACGATTTCGAAGATGCACAATCTCGCATTAGTTTATTAGATGTTGGTTCATGGAAATTTGGATCAACACCAGGAAAACCTGCTGGATATTCTGCTTCTGGTTACCACCCGCTCTTCCCAAATGGAATGAAAAATGACGATTTATCATTCAACAATGGTCGTCGTATGTTATCATGGTATTCTATTGATCCTCGTTTTTATGGAATGGGAGGGAGTTCGCCTTTAACAGATCAACAAATGTCAACACACATGGCACGTCGCATTAAGTTAAAAGAGCTTTTTGATCAACGTGATGTAATGGCTGGTACAAATTCGTATATCAGCACATTAGATATGACATTCTATCCGCAAGAACGTGGACCTTATAATGTTAATCCAAATGCAGTTGACACGAAAAACTGGGGAGCAATTATGCGTCCTATTTCAGTTTCTAACTTCAAAGATTCGAATGTGGAATACATCGAGTTTTGGTTGATGGATCCTTATGCAGATGGAAAAGGTGGAGAAGGAGAGTTATTGGTACATTTAGGAAATGTTTCAGAAGACGTCTTAAAAGACGGCGAAATGATGTACGAAAATGGATTGCCTTATTCTGGAAATGGTGCGGCGACTGTTGCTTCTAAATGGGGATTAACACCTCAGTTAAATCCAATTTTATATGCTTTTGATACGAATGGAGCTGCCCGAAAACAACAAGATTTGGGGTATAATGGATTAACAGATGAGGAAGAAGCGCAACGTTATGGAATTACGAGTAATAATTTAGTGACAGGAGAATTAGATCCTGCGAATGATAATTATTTATTCTTCTTAGATGATCGCTTTAGAGGTGCATCAATCGGGAATACGGTTCAAGATCGTTATCGTTATTTTAGAAATCCACAAGGAAACAATTCAACGGATAATCCTTTACATGCATCATCTTTAACGCCAGATACAGAAGATATCAATGGTGATTTCAATTTAGATCAAACAGAAAACTATAATCAGTATACGTTAAAAATTAACCGTCAAACGTTAGAAGATCCAAACAATAAATTTATTGTTGCAAGAAAAACGGTTCAGGGAGAATTTCCTGACAAAACGAAACATGATGTAAAATGGTATCAAGTTCGTATTCCTGTTGATAACTTTGATTTAGATCTTGACGGAGATGGAGTAGAAGAGTTAAACAATGATGCGTCTATTGCGCAAGCAGAAAGCGTATTAACAGCTGCTCGTTTTATGCGTATGGTGATGCGAGGTTTCGAGGAAGAAACAACTCTTCGTTTTGGTACTTTTGATTTAGTTCGTTCTGAATGGCGTCGTTATACAAAAAACATTTATCCTTATATCATTAGTAATCAAGAAGGTTATGAAGACGATAAAAATATTGATGATTTAGAAATTGGTGAGGTAAGTATCGAACGAAATGGTACAGATCGCCCTCGTTATATGATTCCTCCTGGAGTTTATCGTGAACAAACTCAAGGAACAACGGGATATCAATCTCAGAACGAAGCTTCGATGACACTGAAAGCGAAGTTTAAACCAGGAAGTACTTCAAAAGCTATTTTTAAGAATACAAATTTAGATTTGCGTCGATACAAAAAGTTGCAAATGTTTGTATCTGCTCAAAACTTATTAGATAGAGCATCAAATGCGATTGATAATGGTACAAAGTTATTTATTCGTGTAGGTAGTGATTATACAGATAATTACTATGAATATGAAATGCCGTTGAAATATACGCCACAAAGTTCTGCAACAGAAAGCACAATTTGGCCAGATGAAAACTTTATCGATCTGAATACAGATTTGTTTACAGATGCAAAAAAACAAAGGGATGCTGATGGTTTCAGTACATTGCAACGTTTCAATTTTGCTTTTGATCAAAAGAATCCAAACAAAACGGTTTATGTAAAGGGTCGTCCAACATTGGGTAATGTCTCTTCAATTATGATTGGGGTTCGTAACACTTCTGGACCGTCTGATAAAGAAGTTTTACTTTGGGTAAATGAACTTCGTTTAAGCGAAATTGATAACCAAGGTGGTTATGCAGCTTCAGCAAATGTTCAGTTCAATTTAGGTGATTTTGCGAATGTACAAGTTTCTGGAAGCACAAGTTCTGTAGGTTTTGGTGCGATAGATCAAGGTCCTGTAAATCGTAATCAGGACGAATCATTACAATATGCGTTGAATGCACAAGTAAAATTAGACAAATTCTTACCGAAGAAATGGGGAATGGAAATTCCGTTCGATTTTACAATTCAGGAAAGTTTTGTCGATCCAAAATATAATCCGTTAGACAATGATATTATTTTTGATGAAGCGCATAATAAAGCCGAATTAGAAAAAGTTGTTCGTACTTATACACAGTTTAAAAGTTTTGCTTTTAATAACATTCGAAAAGTTAGATCAACAAATAACAACAATCCTGTTCGTTTTTACGATCCTTCTAACTTTTCAGTTTCGATGATGTATTCGGATAATTATTACCGTGATATTTATACGCAATATAACATCAACCAACAATTAAGAGCGTCGATTAATTATAATTACGGATTTAGAGGAAAATCGTACGAGCCTTTCAAAAAATGGCGTGCGGTTCAACCAAAAGAGGAATCAGGAAAATATTTACAATTTATTCGTGAATTTAATGTGAATCCTTTGCCAACACGTTTCTCTTTCCGTACAGAGATTGCGCGTACCTACAGTGAAAGACAATATCGAGATATCAGTCAATATTTAGGTGGAGGAAGTTCTTCGAGTTTAATTCGTCCGACATATAGTAACAATTTCTTGTTCAATTGGCAATATAATTTAGGTTTTGATTTGACAAAATCGTTGCGTTTAGATTTAACATCTTCGACAATGACGTTGAATGATGGAACAACTTTCCAGCGTGCAGATCAAGATATGATTTGGCAAAATATGTTCACAATTGGACGTCCAGTTCAGTATGATCAACAATTTCAGGTGAATTATAAATTACCTTTAAAATTCTTCCCATATTTAAATTGGATGAATGTTGAAGCTGGATTTACTTCGAATTATAACTGGATTGCAACTTCTACAGCTTACAGAAATTTTGAGACAGAAGTTACAAATCCTGATGGTTCTACATCAACACGAATTGCGAATTTAGGTAGAGGTACAGCTCAAAACTCGAATTCGATTAATTTGATGGGAGATTTAGATTTTACGAAATTCTATCCAGAGTTTAAAGGTTACAAACGTTACGATTCGATCTTGAAAGGTCGTCGTGCAGAAATAGATTCGTTGAATACAGTTTACACAACTTTATTCTCTAAAAAACGTCGTACAAATAAGAAATCAGCATACAAATTCAAACATAAATTTACAGCAAAAGATTATGGTTGGATGGTTTTATCATCACTAAAGCGTGCTAATTTTACGTATAATCAGACAAATGGAGCTGTAATTCCAGGATTATTGTATGAGCCAGGTTTCTTTGGTGTTGATGGTAAAAATGGACCAACTTTAGGTTTTGTTTATGGAACGCAATTCGATATCAAACGACAATTAGTCGAAAGAGGATTGATTGTTGGTGATGAATTGATGACAGATGCATATCAAATTACAAAAGGTTCTGATTTTAATGGAACTGCTTTAATTGAGCCTATTCCAGATTTACGAATTGATTTGAGTGCAAAACGTACAAAAGATCGTCGTATTTATCATTCAGGATTCAATTTAGCAGTCGAAAATCCTTACATTGATGAATTAGCAAATCTTAATATTTCGACCGTAAATATCAAAACAGCTTTCAAAGATGGAGATGCAATTTTTGAGCAATTCCTAACAAATACTAAAACTATTTCTGGACGTTTAGCACAAAAAAGAGGTAGCGGAAATGTAGATGGACTTGGTTATTACGAAGGATTTAATGCAAGAAGTTCTGATGTACTTTTACCAGCATTTTTAGCGGCGGTGCAAGGAAAAGATGCAGGTTCGTCTAAATTAGGATACAATCGTTCTATTCCGGTTCCGAACTGGCGCGTAACGTACACAGGATTGAAATCTGTTCCAATTATCAATAAATATTTTGATAATGTTGAGGTTTCGAGTTCATATAATTCGACTTACACAACAACAGGAATTCAGTCTAATCCAAACTTCATGTTAGATACAGGAATTATGGGTGGTGGACAAGTGACTGGTAAAGATGAAAATGGAAACTTCTATACACAGAATTTATATGGAGCGGTTACGATGATCGAATCATTTTCACCATTATTGGGAGTGGATTTAACATTCCGTAACAGTATGCAATTACGTGCGCAATATAACAGAGATCGTTTATTATCATTAAGCACAACAAATTATACGTATACAGAAGATTATGGATCTGAATATATTGTTGGATTTGGGTATATTTTCAAAGATTTCAAAATGAAAATTCGTTACCAAGGAAATCAGAAAACAATCAAAGGTGACTTAAATATTCGTGGAGATTTCTCATTAAGAGATAATCAAACAACAATTCGAAAAGTAATTTATAACTTTGATGACGTACAAAATCCAAACGTACCAACAAGTATTTATGGAGATTCGCAAATTACAGGTGGACAGCGAATTATGACGTTTAAGATAACGGCAGATTATAACGTAAGTAAGAATTTGAACTTGAGATTCTATTGGGATCAGATGATGAGTAAATATAAAATTTCAACAGCTTTTCCAATTTCTCAAATTCGTGCCGGATTTAGTGCTACCTTTACATTCGGAAATTAAAAAACAATAAAACAAACATTATGAGCATTCCAAACAATTTAAAGTACAGTAAAGATCACGAGTGGATTTCTGTAGAAGGAGACTTTGCAACAATCGGTATTACAGCTTTCGCACAAGGAGAGTTAGGAGATATTGTTTATGTTGACGTAGAAACAGAAGGAGAAACTTTAGGTCAAGAAGAAGTATTTGGAACAGTAGAAGCAGTAAAAACAGTTTCTGACTTATTTATGCCAATTAGCGGTGAAGTTGTAGAATTTAACACTGAATTAGAAGGTGAGCCAGAATTAATCAACACTGATCCTTATGGAAAAGGGTGGATTATCAAAGTAAAAATTGAAGACGCTTCTCAATTAGATGCTTTATTAGACGCAGCTGCTTACGGAGAGTTAATCGGTGCATAAGACAAAAAAAATAATATTCTTTGCGTATGTAGCGTTAGTGTTTTATCTGACGCTACTTCCACAAGAAAATTTCTCGAAATTAAGTACAATCGAAGAATTAGGAATCTTTTTTAAGATTGATAATTTTGATAAAGTTGTACATTGTGGAATGTTTGGGATGATGACGATTTTGTTATTTGTCGCATACAAAATAACAAATCTACGTTTGATGATAATTCCGTTTTTGGTAAGTTTTCTTATCGAAATTTTACAAGGAATTTTAACATCGCTTCATCGTAGTTTTGATTTTGTTGATTTAATGGCAAACTTATCCGGAATCGCCCTCGCATATATTGCAATAACATATTATTTACAACATAAAAAAACTCAGTAGTATTACTGAGTTTTTTGTTTTTAGTATATTTTTTTGATTTCTCAAATGTAAACTAAGAAAATGTCATTCCGACGTCAGGAGGAATCTTAGATTCTTCATTCCGCTAGCGCTACATTCAGAATGACAGAACCAAAATTTATTTTTTTTTGAGATTTTTTATTAATTTTATGTAATTAATATTTAATATGAAAAGCCAAAGAATAACAAAAGGAAGTATTCTAGAGATATCTATTGATAATAGGTACTATATATATGCTCAAATTTTAGGAAAATCGAGTTACGTATTTTTTGATTATAAATCGGTAGATAAAATAGTAGATTTAAACTTATTAAAAGATAAAAAAATATTATTTATAATTTCCGTTTTTGACCAAATTATTACGAAAGGAGAATGGCCAAAAGTAGGGAAATTAGATATAAGAAAAGAATTGGAGGTTTTACCAATGAACTTTATTCAAGATGCTTTAAATCCAACTAATTTTGAATTATATAATCCAAATACAGGAGAGATAGTTCCAATAACAAAAAATGAAATCATAGGATTAGAAAGAGCAGCTGTTTGGGATAAAAACCATGTTGAAGATAGAGTAAGAGATTTCTATAATAATGTTCCTTGTGTATGGTTAGAGAATGATAGAGAACTGTTTAATAGAGTTTTTCCTTAAGATTGTAAATGTATGAAAGGTTCATTTTTTATAGAAAAAGTTGAAAAAAAAAGCAAACTTTCGCTTGCTTTTAAACTATAAAAAATAATTTTTGCTTACCGCTACTTACTTCATCAATTCTTCTGGAATATCACAAATCGGAATCGGAACCATTTTATGTTGGTTAATACGATTTAATCTCGAGTAAATTTCGAAAACTTCCTTTTCTCTTCCTTCAAATTTATCTGCAGTTTTTCCAGCTTCTTTCGCTTTCATCGCCCATTCCAATTCATCGTAATTTGCTCCTAATTGATCTTCATCTGAACGATCATCGCCAAACAAACCATCGGTTGGTTTTGCTTTTTGAATATCTGTATTAATACCTAAAAACTCAGCAATTTTATACACTTCCGATTTCATTAAATCAGCAATAGGACTAAGATCTACACCGCCATCACCATATTTTGTATAAAAACCAACGCCAAAATCTTCAACTTTATTTCCAGTTCCTGCAACCAAATAATTGTGTAAACCAGCAAAATAATAAAGCGTTGCCATACGCAAACGAGAACGTGTATTGGCCAAAGCTAAATTCACTTTATCCGTCGTTTCTGTTTCTGGTAAAGCCGAAACCATTGCGTCAAAAGTTGAGGTTAAATCAACTTCTATCGAATCGATTGGCGACGAAAACTTATTTTTTAACCATTCAATATGACGTTTTGCTCTATCCGCTTGATTTTTTTCTTGATGAATTGGCATTTCCAAATTAAGCAAAGGATAACCTGTCATTGCACAAAGCGTTGAGGTTACAGCCGAATCAATTCCGCCCGAAATTCCAATCACAAAGCCTTTTTGGTGCGCTGTTTCCAAATAATCTTTCAACCAAGAAACAATATATTCTACAACTTTTTCAGTTTGCATAGTTTAATAATTTATTTCAAAGATAGCAGATTATGAAAAAAATTAGGGTTGAAAATACTACAGATTATTTTACTATTTTTGTTAGCTAAATAACCAAGCAATGAAATTTGTATATGGCTTAGCTTTTGCGAGTTTAATTTTATTTACTGCGTGCAAAAAAGAAAAATCGTGGGAAGTGGATGTCAAAGAACAAAATGTTCAGTTGAATATTCATGATATCAGCCAAGATTTTTTTAACGATTCGATTCCTTTAGCGGCTTTACGAAAAGATTATCCTTTCTTTTTTGATGCAAAAACTGCGGATGACGTATGGGAAAGTCAACGTCGTAATAAAGAAGAGTTGAGTATTTATGGACAATCTCGAAAGGTTTTTGGAGATTTTAAAAACTTAAATGAATCGTTAACTCCGATGTTTCAACGTTACCAATTTTATTTTCCTGAATATAAAATTCCGACGGTTTATACTTATTCATCAGGTTTGCAAAATATAGATTATCCTGTGATGTTTAGTCAGCAATCTGGCTTGATGTTTATTGCGATGGATGCGTATTTGGGGTCAAAGAATAAATTATATGATAGCATTGGCGTAGAACGTTATTTACGCACAAATTTAGATCTTAATCGTTTGCCTTCTCAAGCTGTTGATGCGATTGCGAATGATGTGGTAACATTTAGCCCAAGAAATCAATTATTTATTGATAAAATGATTTATGAAGGGAAGAAATTGATTTTGCAAGATGCATTGTTAACAGATACACCGGACGAATATAAAGTTGGTTACACGCCAGAACAAATTCAGTGGTGTATTGAGAACGAAGGTCAAATTTGGAACTTTTTTGTGGAGCAAAATTATGTATTCAGTTCAGATGCTTCTTTGGATAAACGCTTTTTAGCAGTTAGTCCATTTTCAAAATTTAATAATGAAATAGAACAAGATTCTCCAGGAAGAATTGCGGCTTGGATTGGTTTGCAAATTATTCGCCAATACATGAAAGAGAATCCGAAGGTAGAATTGAAAGCTTTGTTAGATGATATGGATGGTCAAAAAATCTTCAAAGATTCTAAATATAAGCCAGCTTTAGAAAGTAATAATTCAACAAATTATACAACAAAAACAATTGATGGTAAAGTTTACCATTTTGTGAAATAAACTAATAATTAGAAGTTATGAGAACAACAAATATTACGGTAGAGATTGAATTGGACGAAAATCACGTACCAGAAAAAATGACTTGGAATGCACCAGACGGTGGAATTAGTCACGAAGAAACAAAAGCAATGTTACTTTCTGTTTGGGATGATAAAGCAAAAGAGGCTTTGCGTATCGATTTGTGGACAAAAGAAATGACACAAGATGATATGAAACGTTTCTTTCACCAAATTTTAATTTCAATGTCTAGTTCTTACGAAAGAGCAACAGAGGAAAAAGAAGTTGCAGAAAGAATCGCTGCTTTTGCAGAAGAATTCGCAATTGCTTCAAAAATTAAAGGTTAAGATTTTAACCAAATAAAAACTTTAAGTCGAATTTCGTAACATTTTGGTTAGAAATTCGACTTATTTTATATCTTTAATTTTCTGACAAGAATAGTCTATGAAACAATTATTTTTTACTTTACTATTTATTACTTCTCTTCCTTCGTTTGCCCAAGAAGGATGGACAATTGAAAAATGTATTGAATATGCTTCGAAAAATAATTTGACTGTTCAACAGAATACCATCAACCAAGAAATTTTTAATAAAAATTTAGAATTAACCTATAACGCTTGGTTGCCAACGGTTTCGGGTTATGTAGATACTAACTTTACAATCGGAACTTATAATCCAACAATAGAAAAGGGATATTATCAATTTGCGCATTCATTTGGCGTACAATCTAGCATCAATATTTACAATGGTGGAGTTGTTCAATTGAATAAAGACAAAGCTGCTTTGGAATTAGAAGCGTCGAAAGTACAAACTGCGATGACGATAAATGATATTTCGTTACAAGTTGCAAATTATTATTTGGCGGTTTTATTGAACAAAGAATTGAAACAAGTTGCAGTAGGAAATCTAACTATTTCGAAACAATTATTGGATCAAAATCAAAAGAAATTCAAAGCTGGTTCAGTAGCTCAATCTGTTGTTGCTCAATCTGAATCTGAAGTCGCGACAAATACACGTGAAGTGGTAAATGCACAAATCGAAATAGAGCGTGCATTGTTCAATTTAGCGATGTTGTTGCAATTAAATGATTACCGAAATTTTGCTGTAACTGATGTCAAAATTCCAGATAATGTAACGTCTCAATTGTATAATTTGGATGATGTGGTAGAAACGGCTTATCAAAATCAGCCTTCTGTAAAACATGCCGAATTGCAAATTGATGTTGCTGCGAAAGAAACTCAAATCGCGCGAACTTCATTATTTCCAAAAGTGACAGGAAGTTTCAATTTCGGAACGAATTATCTACAATATTTCAATAAAAGATTACGTCAAGATGCATTATTAGAGCAATTAGGACATAATGTAACAGGCGTTTTTGGAGTTGGTGTGAGTATTCCAATTTGGAATCAATATTCCTATAAAATTAATATTCAGAAAGCATTAATCAACGAGGATTTAGCAAAAGTTGACCTTCTACAATCGAAACAAGATGTGCTGAAAAATGTTCAATCTGCGTATTTCGAAGTAAATAGTTCTTATGCGTCATACGACTCGTCGAAAGAAGCGGTAAAATATGCGAAAATTTCATACGATTTTGCACAAAAATCTTACAATGCTGGAGTCATTAATCAATACGATTTTAACCGTTCGCGTAATGATATGATGGTTGCAGAATCGCAAATGTTGCAAGCGAAATACAATTACATTTTCAAACAAAAAGTATTAGATTTCTATGCTGGCGTTCCAATAACGTTGGAAGGGAAATAAAAGTTAAATAAAGCTTATGAAAAATATATTTTTATTGTTCTTATTCAGTTTTTTATCGTGTTCAAAAATAGATGAGGTTAAAGATAATACTATTCAGAAAGTAAAAAATAAAGCATCAACTACGACTGAAGTTGTGTGGAAAAAAGGTATTGACAAACTATTTCAAAATACTACAGCTATTAATTCCATTAAATTAGGAGATGTTTATGGTAAAGGTTTAATATTTGAAATTAAAAATCAAAAAGGGGTTAAAATGGATTTTTTAGGAGGTTTTTATCAATGCTTTTTTAAATATCAATCAGATAAAAATGATTTATTCAAATTTTTAAATGATTTGAAAACAGATAAAGCTGACATTTCGGATAATGAATTAATGAAAACAAATGAAGTTACAATTTTAGAGAAAATAAATTTTATCAAGAGTAAATTTCCTGAAATATATAATAAACTTGATTTTTTTACAGAATTTAATAATATAGGAGAATTAGAATATTATCAAATTGCGAAATATCCTCATTATAATATCCTTATATACGATAAATCAAATAATACTTTTTATCATTTCGTAGAAAATTATCAGGATTAACTCCATTTCCGAAAGAAAATCATCTTATCAAACATAAATCATCTAACTTTCGTGATGTATCTTTGCAGCATGGCAACAATCTTAAATTTAGAAACTTCAACAAAAAATTGTTCGGTTTCGATTGCTAAAGATGGCGTTCAACTATGTTTGGTTGAAGAAAGTGATGAAAATTATGCACATGGTGAAAAACTGAATCAGTTTGTGGATTGGTGCGTGGAAGGCGCGCAAATAAATTGGAAAGATATAGAGGCGGTTTGTGTTTCAAAAGGCCCAGGTTCTTACACAGGTTTGCGTATTGGCGTTTCGTCTGCCAAAGGTTTTGCATATGGATCTGATATTCCACTTATGGCAATTAATTCGTTGCAAATTTTGGCGGAATCACAATTAAATCAAGAGATAGATTATATTATTCCAATGATTGATGCAAGACGAATGGAAGTCTATACAGCTTTATTCGATAAGCAAGGAAATCAGTTGACAGAAACTGAAGCGAAAGTAATCGACGAAACTTCTTTTGAAGAATTGAAAGGAAAGAAAATTATTTTTGTGGGTGATGGAGCTGAAAAATGTCAAGAAGTTTTAGCACATTTGGATGCTACGTTTATACAAACTTTTCCATCGGCAAAGGATATGATTCGTGTTGCGGAAGAAAAATTTAATCAAAAATCATTTGAAGATGTTGCGTATTTCGAGCCATATTATTTGAAGGATTTTGTGACTGGAAAAAAGAAATCTGAATAAAATAAAAGATATAATTTATGAAAAATCTTGTGTTAACAATCGCTTCATTATACGGAATGACCGCGGTTATATTAGGCGCTTTCGGAGCTCATGCGTTCAAGAAAATTTTACCAGCCGAAAAATTAGCAAGTTTTGAAGTCGGAGTACGTTATCAAATGTATCACGCAATTGTTTTGTTAGCTGTTGGAATGTATTTTCAATTTAATAACGGATTAGAACGTTCTGCAGCTTGGTGTTTAATTGCCGGAACATTTGTTTTTTCTGTAAGTATCTATTTGTTGTCATTCGCAGAACATTGGAATGCAAACCTTAAATTTTTAGGACCAATTACGCCACTTGGAGGATTATTCATGATTATCGGTTGGGGTTTATTGGCTTGGATTTTTATGAAAGGAAAATAATTTTCTTTAAATTTATATAATTGTTAACCAGTTATATGAATTTGTGGAATAAATTATTGCTTGGATTATTATTTTTACTTGCAATTAATACAAAAGCGCAAGATAAATTAGTATTGACGACTCCTTTAATCTTTAAACATAGCAACTTTGAATTGAAATTGTTTAATAATCAACAATTCAAATACAAGTCTGTTTTTCTTAGCTGTATTGTAGAGTTAGACAGAAACGGTAAAGAAATTAATAATGCTAATTATGGTTTTGCTGAAGGAACTTATCAAGTAAAGGATAATAAATTAATTTTAACTGTAAAATCGTCAAGCAACTATTATTCGTTGCAAAAAGAATATTATTTTTTGATTCTTGATAAAAAGACTTTTTTGATATCTAATAAGGATCGAAAAAATCTCAAAGAAGCAAGAATGAGAAGACCAAATAAATCTTTTCCGAATTATATTATAGATACAGATAATCGTAAAGAATATACATTTTATAGTACTGATCAAAAAGTAACTATCGAAGGTTACGAAAAAGATAAAATATATCAAATGTTTAAATAAAAAGGACACTTTATAAAGTGTCTTTTTTATTTTTAATCTTTACCATTTATCATTTTCGAAACAATTCCAGAATTTTTATTGACTTCATCGATAATAACTCCAATGAGATGAATAAGAAAAAAGATAGGAAACCAATAAATTGCAGTTTTATGCAGTTCTTCCATTGGGTCTTTGTAAGTTCCATTTCCCCACATTAAATAAAATCCTGTCACAATATTAATTAGCATTAACAAATAGAAAATCATATAAATTATTCCCTGAAATTTTTCGGATGTTGAATGACTTTTCAAAGGATTAGGAAATCGGATTCCCTTTACCAGCATATAAACAATTCGGGCAGTAAAAAGACCTAAAGCGATATAAGCAAATATTTCGTGCCATTGCCACATTGGTTCTAAAGAACTTCTTCCAATTGTTTTTAAAGTAGCGTCAGAAATGTTTAAACCTTCTTTTGAAACTTCATTAGTAATCAAAGCAGAAAGATTTTTCTTGCTCATCCATTCCATTCTCAAAAAACCAGTTAAGAAAAGCATTATCATCGATATTCCGATTGTCCAATGTAATAATCGATGAGTTAAAGTAAACTTTTTCATAATTTAAAGTGATAAAAAAAAACGGCTCAGATTCTGAGCCGTTTTTTTATTTATTTTGGTTTTATTATTTCTTCAAAATCGTCTTCGTCAAATTCGAATTCTTCAAATGTACATTCAATTTCGAAAGGAACATCTTTGTCAGATTCATCTACGAAATCTTGTACTTCACCTTTCCAATTAAGAGTCAAAATTCCTTTGTCGTTTACACTAAAAGTTAATTCGTTGTTCACCGTTTCGTAATCTTCTTCCGAAGCATTCAACGTTGTGTAATATACTTCCACCGTTTCACCTTCTTCGTCTTCTTCCTCGGCAAAACCGTAAGGAATAGAAACTTCTTTACCATTTAATTCCTCTACAGATTCTACATCCAAAGGAAAATCATCAATAAATAAAGAAAGTTGAGGAAAATCGTTTTGTAACGAATCGCCTTCTACGTGTTCTAAGTCATCAGTCGAATGTATTTCTACCAACAAACATTTTTTATTTCCTTGAAAAACGACTTTACATAACGATTTTTCAATATTATAATTAAATGTTTCATCCGGATGGAAGAACTTAATTGTTTTCATTGTTTTGTTAATGTATGTTATTAATTATGAGTACGAATATAATTAAGTTCAATTAATTATCACAAAAAAAATGAGAGAAATTATATTTTTTCGCCTCTAAAACAAAAAAGCCATCTATCTAAGATAAATGGCTTCTATTATTTTATGAATATTCAATTCGATTATTTTGCAGCTTCTGCTGTTGCAGTAGCTGGTTTAGCAGCTAAATCTACTTGTAATAAAACTTCGTCTTTTACAATAGATCCTCCACCACCTGTGAAAACAATTCCGAAATCTTTACGGTTAATTCCGAATTCTTCAGATTTGATTGTTACACCATTCGCATCAACAGTTACATTAGCTTTGAAAGTTACATTTTTAGGAACTCCACGGAAATCTAAGTTTCCAGAAATTTCTGAATTGTAATCTCCACCTTCTAAAGCTTTAACTCCTGTAATTTCGAAAGTTGCAGTTGGGAATTTTTCAACGTCTAAGAAATCAGCAGATTTTAAGTGTCCATCTAATTTTCCTTTGCTTTCTGCATCAGCATCTAAATCTTTAGATTCGAAAGAAGCAAAATCAGCAACAAATTTCCCTGATTCTAAAACTCCATCGTGTACTTTTACAGAACCTTCTTTTAATTTTACTACTCCGTAGTGACCTTCTTCTGGTTTGTTGATATCGTCAAAAGTTTTTCCACCTTTCCAATTTACAACAGATGCAGTCGTATCAACAGCATATTCTGCCGCTCCTTCAGTTGATGTTGCTCCTTCTTGAGCTTCAGTTGCAGCTTTAGTTTCAGTTTTTCCTCCACAAGAAGTTAATGCAATAGCAGAAACAACAGCCAATCCTAAGAATAATTTTTTCATATTGCTTTTTTTAATTTTTTCTTTTACAAAACTATAGTATAAATTAATAGTTGATATTGATTTATATCAATAAATGAAATAATTAAACAATTATTTCATATTGAATAAATCTAATACCTTAGCCAAACATAAGAAAAATTATTCAATCGTGCTAAACGTAAAACAACTCAGTTATAATTATCCAGATTTCGAAGAAAAAGTACTCGATAACATCAATTTTGCAGTTAACAAAGGCGAAGTGATAAGTATTATCGGAGAAAGTGGAAGTGGAAAATCAACTTTACTGAAATTGATTTATGGTTTGCTGGATTTTAAAGAAGGAGAAATTTACTATCATACCAAAAAATTACGTGGTCCTGCTTATAACTTGATTCCAGGTCATAAAATGATGAAATACGTAGCGCAAGATTATGATTTGTTAGATTTTGTGACGGTTGGTGAGAATGTCGGGAAATTTTTAAGTAATTTTGATTTAGAACTTAAGCAACAACAAATTGACGAAGCGTTAACGGTAGTTGAAATGTTAGATTTTAAACATATTTTTCCAAATAAGTTGAGTGGAGGTCAGCGACAGCGTGTGTCTATTGCACGAGCTTTGGCACAACAACCCGAAATTTTGTTGCTGGATGAACCTTTTTCTAATTTAGATCAAATATTAAAATTAACCATTCGAGAAAAAATTATGGATTGGTGCAAGGAGCATCAAATTACAGTGATTTTTACAACGCATGATTTGAATGATGCTTTTTATACTTCGGATAAAATTTTAGTTTTGCAAAACGGAAAAATGATTCAGTTTGATGAGGTCGAGAATGTGCGAAATTCTCCTGCGACAGCTTATGTGGCCAAACTTTTTGGTTATGTAAATGTGTTGGATGATTCGCAAGATTTAGGAATTGATTCGTCTAAAATTGTCATTTATCCAGAAGAAATTACAATTTCTGAAAATGGAAAATTCGAAGGAAAAGTAATTTCATCAAAATTTCAGGGAAGAGATTATTTGGTAAGATTTACATTCAAAAACATTGAATTGTTGACTTATTCTTCTCAAAAATTAACGAAAGATGAATTGATACATTTTGAAGTTATAAAATTTCATCAATTATGCATTTAGAAAGTTTACAAGTAACGGAATTGTGTAGCGAACGATTAATTTTGATGCCATTCACGATTTCCATTTGCGAAAATATATTACAAAATAATTATACCGAATTAGAGCAATTAAATTTGATTAGAGGAAAAGGTTGGCCAGATGCAGATGTAATCGAAACATTGCCTCGAATTATTGTAAACTTGTCTAAAGTTGACGCACCAACAGGTTTCGAATCGTGGATGATTATCAAGAAATCAACACGAGAAATAATTGGTGACATTGGTTTTAAAGGTTATAATTTTGTTGGAAGAAGTTGTGATATTGGTTATGGAATTATCGAAGCAGAAAGAAAACAAGGTTTTGCCGTTGAAGCAGCTATGGAATTAATAAATTGGGCATTTACAAAAGAAACTTTAGAAGAAGTAACCGCTTGTTGTTTGATAGAAAATATTGGTTCAACCAAGCTTTTAACAAAACTAAATTTCACTGAATTGAGTCGAGATTCAACTATGATTTATTGGTCGTTGTTGAGAGAAAATAAATTGAGTTAAAGAATAGATTCCTCGATAAACTTGGAATGATAATCAGATATAAAAAAAGCGAAATTCAAATTTAGAATTTCGCTTTTTTGTTTTTATTTATTCAACAAGAAATCTAAAACTTCTGCTGTAAAATCTTTTGGATTTTCGGCATGTAACCAATGTCCTGCATTTGCAATTTTCTTGATTTCCGCATTTGGAAAACGCTCTTTGATAATCATTTCATCTTCTGGCATAATGTAATTTGAATTTGCACCACCCAAAAATAAAGTTGGACCATCAAATTCTCCTTTCAATAATTCAGAACCAATCATCTCTTGGTAAAATTTCTCCAAAATAGCTAAATTGAATCGAAAAGCATATTTTCCATTATCGGCGTGATAAACGTTTTTCAACAAAAATTGTCGCACACCAATTTCAGGAATATATTGTTCTAAAGTCGTTTCTACATCTTTTCGAGTTTCAACTTGATCAAAATTGACAGATTTCAATGCTTTGAAAATCGCGTTATGATGAGGTTGATATGCTTTTGGTGCCATATCCGCCACAATCAAATGATCTAATCTATTTTGATGAATCATTGCAAAATCAATCACAATTCTTCCGCCAAGAGAATGTCCCAACAAATGTGCTTTTTCGATAGAATTTGTGTCCATATAATTCACGATATCTTGCGTCATCGCTGCTAAAGAAGAATCTTCGCTATGAAAGCTACGTCCATGATTGCGTAAATCAATCAAATGTGTCGTAAAATATTCACCAAAATGTTTTCCTAATGTGCTCCAATTATCCAATTGCCCGAATAATCCATGAAAAACCAACAAATGTTTTTCACCAGAACCGACAATTTTGCTATGTAAGATTTCTGTCATTTTTTACAAATTTGCTAATTCAATTTTACGTAAATACGCTTGTATCGTATTTTCTAAACCTAAATATAAAGCTTCAGAAATTAACGCGTGTCCAATAGAAACTTCTGCAATTGTTGGAATTTCGCGAATAAAATATTCAATATTGTCCAAACTCAAGTCGTGTCCAGCATTTACAGCCAAGCCGTTTTCAATTGCCAATTTAGCTGTTTCTTTATATGGATTGATTGCTTCAAGGTTTCCTAAACCATATTGCGTTGCAAATTCTTCTGTGTACAATTCGATTCGATCAGCACCAGTTTTTGCAGCACTTTCAATTAAAGCAGGATTTGGATCTAAGAAAATAGATGTTCTGATTCCAGCGTCTTTAAAGGTTTTAATCACATCAGTTAAATAATCAAAATGTTTGATTGTATCCCAACCAGCATTTGATGTAATCGCATCTTCTGCGTCAGGAACCAAGGTAACTTGTTCTGGTTTTGAGTTTAAAACCAATTCCATGAAACTATCAATCGGTTTTCCTTCAATATTAAATTCAGTTGTTACAACAGGTTTCAAATCGTACACATCTTGGTAACGAATATGACGTTCATCTGGACGTGGATGAATCGTAATTCCTTGTCCTCCGAATTCCTGAATTTTGATTGCCGCTTCTACAAGATTTGGCGTATTTCCACCACGTGCATTACGAATTGTGGCAATTTTATTTATATTAACACTTAATTTAGTCATGATTTTATATTATAATTTTTTTATATCAGAAAGCGAAATGCTTTGCATAATTTCTAAGTCAAATTTACGACAAGCTGTCAACAAATGATCGAAAATATCGGACTGAATTCTTTCAAATTCCAAATTGCTTGCCGAAGTTGTAAAACAACCAATTTCTAACGGCATTCCAAGTGGAGAAACAGGTAATTGTTTCACAATAATTGGATCATTTTGCGAAACAGTTTTCAAACTTTTTAAATAATGTTCAACATAAATTCTAAAAACACCAATATTGGTTAAATTTTTACCATTAATATCTAAATCAGAATTTTCAATGTTTTGATTATAGATGGAGATTTCGTGACGTTTTTGTTGAATATAATGATGAATTAAAGTAATATTTTCGAAACGATTTAACATTTCTTCGTTACAAAACTGAAACGAATTAACATTAAACGAAACCGAACGTTTTATTTGACGTGTTCCAGTCGCCAACATCGCCATATGATTGGTTACTTGCGACGAAACCAAATCCACAGTAGGAACCGTTGCAATAGATTTATCAAACTTCTCAATTTTCACCAAATTGATGTTAATTTCTTTTACTGTTCCTTCAATATCGCCCTTTGAAACGGTAATCCAATCGCCAACTTTTACAATTTTAGAATAGGAGATTTGCAAGCCAGAAACAAATCCGAAAATCGCATCACGAAAAATCAATAAAACAGCTGCAGTTAAAGCTCCGAGAACAGTAATAATTGTGTTTTTATCAACCGTAAACAAAATCATTATTCCAGAAATTATCGCAAAAAATGTGATAATAAACTTCAACATTTGCCCAAAAGTTCGCACTCCAATTGTGGTATAACTGTTTTCTTCGTTGTACACATCAATAATTGTATTGATAACTCGGAAAATAAGTTGCGTAAAAACGATTAATGAAATAAGTTGTGTAATGCGTTGAACAACATGAAAAATATTTCCTTCATTCTTGAACAAAATAACATTCATGCTTAATGCAAAACTGATTGGAATGAGATGAATAGCTGAAACAAAGACTTTGTTTTTGTACAAAAACTTCAACCAATCGTTTTCGGTGAAATTTTTCAGTTTTTTTAGAAGCGGAAGAATAATAGCTCTTAGCACAAAATCTAACACAAAAAGAATAGCTATCCAAGAGACAATTTCTAAGAAATTAAAAAGATTTTCAGACAAATCAATTTTGAAATATTGATTGAAAAAAAATTTTACACCATCAGAAAATTCTTCATAAAAAGATTTATCTTGCATAAGCTGTTAATTGAGTTTAAATAGATTTGTTTGTGCAAAGTTACAGTTTTAAAAATACTAAAATAATGGATAACGATAGTATACTAAATCTTATTAGTGGAATTTTATTGGTTGTTGGTTTGGTCGGAACTGTTTTGCCAGTTTTACCAGGAGCACCTTTGGCATTGGTCGGATTATTGGTTTTCAAATTCAGTGGGGATTGTAGTTACAATTGGGGAACGATAATTATTGCAGGACTTTTTGTGTTATTAGGTGCGCTTTTAGATTATTTATTACCAGCTTACATGACCAAAAAATTAGGTGGAACAAAATATGGAATTTGGGGATCTATTATCGGATTAATTATCGGATTATTTTTTCCACCAATTGGTTTTATCGTAGGTCCTTTTTTGGGAGCATTATTAGGCGAATTAATTTTTACTGCGGCTTCGCCTAAAGTTGCATTAAAATCTGCTTTCGGATCTTTTGTAGGATTTATTTTAACAACAGGTTACGACATTATATTAACGTTAATATTTATCGGAATATTTGTATATCAATTGATGAATTAATCAGATTAAATGGTTGAAATTAGGTCAATAAAAAAAAATGACCTATATTTGCAAAGAATTTAAAGGAATAAATGGAGGAGGGCTGGTTATAGCTCTCTTTTTCGTTGTATATGGATTCAAGTAAAGTAAAACAGCTGATAGACGAAGCAATTGCGGAAAATCCGTCATTGTTTCTTATCGATTGGAAAATCACTCCAGATAATAAAATTGTAATTTTAGCAGATGGAGACGAAGGTCTTTCAGTCGAAGAAATTGTAAGAATAAGCCGATATGTAGAACACAATCTTGATAGAGAAGAATGTGATTTTGCATTAGAGGTTTCCTCTCCGGGAGTAGGAAGTAACCTAACCATGCCACGCCAATTTGCCAAAAATGTAGGTAGAACTTTAGAAGCTACATTAAGCGACAAAGTGATGGAAGGCGAAATTGTAGAAGCCGATGAAGAAGGTGTCACAATTTTTTGGGAAGCGCGCGAACCAAAACCTGTAGGAAAAGGAAAAATTACAGTAGAACACGAAGAAAAAATAAATTACGCTGACATCAAGAAAGCGATTATAAAAGTCACCTTTTAAAAAAATTAAAGTTTAATGGACAATCTTGCATTAATTGAATCTTTTGGAGATTTTAAAGACGATAAGAACATCGACCGTATTACGCTGATGGCAATCTTAGAAGAAACCCTGAAAAGTGTTTTGAAAAAGAAATATGGTACAGATGATAACTTTGATATTATTGTAAATCCTGATAAAGGAGACTTAGAGATTTGGCATAACCGTATCGTTGTAGAAGACGGTTTTTCAGAAGACGACGCAACAGATATCGAATTATCTGAAGCACGTAAAATTGAGCCAGATTTTGAAGTAGGTGAAGAAGTATCGGAAAAAATTCCGATCGAAGCATTAGGTCGTCGTGCGATTTTAACATTACGCCAAACATTGGTTTCTAAAGTAATGGAGCATGATAACTCTAATTTATATGAGAAATTTAAAGGTTTAATTGGAGAAGTAGTTTCAGGAGAAATCCACTATGTACGTCACAAACAAGTGATTATTATGGATGACGAACAAAACGAAATGATTTTACCAAAAGAAAATCAAATACCATCAGATTTTTTCAGAAAAGGAGATACATTACGTGCAGTTGTAGATGACGTAAAATTAAGAGGAGCAAAACCTCAAATTATTTTATCTAGAACATCACCAAAATTCTTAGAGAAATTATTTGAACAAGAAATTCCAGAAATTTTAGACGGATTAATTACAATCAAAAATGTAGTTCGTATCCCTGGAGATAAAGCAAAAGTTGCAGTAGAATCTTACGACGATCGTATCGATCCAGTAGGAGCTTGTGTCGGAATGAAAGGATCTCGTATCCATTCAATTGTACGCGAATTACGTAACGAGAACATCGACGTAATCAACTACACAAACAACATGAGTTTGTTTATTCAACGCGCTTTAAGCCCAGCTAAAATTTCGAATATCGAAATTAATGAAGAAGAAAACAAAGCCTTAGTTTACGTAAATGCAGACGAAGTTTCGAAAGCAATTGGTAAAGGAGGTTACAATGTTCGTTTAGCTTCTAAATTAGTTGGAATGGAAATTGATATTTTCAGAGAAGGAGCCCAAGACGAAGACGTAGAATTATCAGAATTCTCAGACGAAATCGATGCATGGGTAATCGAAGCATTTAGTGCTATCGGGTTAGATACTGCCAAAAGTATTTTAGAACAAGATGTTGATGATTTAATTAAACGTACGGATCTAGAAGAAGAGACGATCTTAGACGTAATCCGTGTGTTAAAAGAAGAGTTTGAAGATTAATTCATTCTCAAGTCATAAACAATTCATACATTTGCAAACATTAAAATAAGAGATTAGCTTCATATGTCGGAAACAATAAGATTAAGTAAAGTATTAAAAGAATTAAATATATCAATAGATAGAGCTGTTGATTTTTTAGAAGGGAAGGGTACAACAGTAGAAAAAAATCCGAACTCTAAAATCGACGTGCCAACTTACGATATTTTAGTTAATGAGTTCCGATCTGATGCTAAACAAAAGCAAGCTTCCGGTGAAGTAGTCATTAACAAAATTTCAGATATCAAAGCCGCTGAGAAAAAAGAAGCAGAGGCAAAAGCTGCAACTGAAAAACCAGTAGAAAAGAAACCTGAAATCATTGAAACGACGAAAGTTGAATTGGAAGGACCAAAGACTGTTGGAAAAATAGACTTAGATGCTTTGAAACCTAAAGCCAAAGTAGAAAAACCTGCGGCAAAAGAAGAGGTGAAGAAAGAAGAAATCAAGAAAGAGGAGGCACCAAAAGCTGAACCTAAAACTGAATCAAAAGAGGAACCGAAAGGACCGAAAGTGATAAAAGTTATTGATCTTGATAAAATAAATAATACAGGTAAACCTAAAAAGCAAGATTCTCCAGCTCCTAAAAAAGAGCAAGCAGAACCTAAAAAGGCGGAAGCACCGAAGGCGGAAGTTAAAAAAGAGGTGAAGAAAGAAGAACCTAAAAAGGTGGAAGAGGTTAAAAAGCCTGAAATAAAAACGGAAGCGAAGCCTGAAGTGAAGAAAGAAGAAATTGAAGAAGTAGCAGCAGTTGAACCTCAAAAAATTGAAACTGTCTACACAAAATTAGATGGACCTAATTTTACAGGTGCAAAGATTGACTTATCTAAATTTGATAAGAAAAAAACTGACGATAAAAAAGGGAATCAAAAAGGTGCTAATAACGCTGCTGACAAGAAAAAGCGCAAACGTATCCAGAAAAACGTTAAACCAGAAGATGTAACAAAAGCTGGAGAAAACGGAGGAAACAATAATAATCGTCAAGGTGGTAACAACAACCACGGAGGAAATAATAATAACCGCCAAGGTGGTAATAACAACCATGGAGGAGGAAATAATAACAACCGTCAAGGAGGTCAAGGACAAGGAGGAAATCGCCCAGGAGGTCAAGGTGGAAATCGTCAAGGTGGTGGAAACTTTAGAGGTGGAAACAACCGTGGACCAAGAGTTCCTCAAGTAGAACTTTCTGACGAAGATGTTAAAAAACAAATTAAAGACACTTTAGATAAACTTACTAACAAAGGAAAAGGATCTAAAGGGGCTAAACACAGAAGAGACAAACGTAAAGAACGTCGTGAGTTTGCTGAGCAAGAGCAAGAAGCAATAGACATGGACAAAACTTTACATGTAACAGAATTTGTAACGGTTAACGAATTAGCTTCGTTAATGGATGTTTCTGTTACAGAAGTTATCTCTGCATGTATGTCATTGGGAATCATGGTTACCATGAACCAACGTCTTGAAGCGGATACAATTCAATTAGTTGCAGATGATTTCGGATTCGAAGCAGTATTTGCTAATGCTGAAGAAGAAATCTCAACTGAAGAAGAAGAAATCGATAACGAAGAAGATTTAGTAACTCGTGCGCCAATTGTAACTGTAATGGGACACGTTGACCATGGTAAAACATCTTTATTAGATTATATTCGTAAAGCAAACGTAATTGCTGGTGAGTCTGGAGGTATTACACAACACATTGGTGCGTATAACGTAACATTGCCAAGTGGTAAGCGTGTAGCGTTCTTAGATACACCAGGTCACGAGGCCTTTACAGCGATGCGTGCTCGTGGTGCTCAAGTAACGGATATTGCAATTATTGTAATTGCGGCCGATGACCAAATCATGCCACAAACACGTGAAGCAATTTCTCACGCTCAAGCAGCTGGAGTACCAATGGTATTCGCTATCAATAAGGTTGATAAACCAGCAGCTAACCCAGAAAAAGTAAAAGAGCAATTAGCTCAAATGAACTTATTAGTTGAAGACTGGGGTGGTACTTACCAATCTCAAGAAATCTCGGCTAAATCTGGTTTAGGAGTAGAAGATTTATTAGAAAAAGTATTATTAGAAGCTGAGGTATTAGACCTTAAAGCGAATCCAAAACGTAAAGCATCTGGTACAGTTGTAGAAGCTGCATTAGATAAAGGACGTGGATATGTTTCGACAATTATTGTACAAACAGGTACATTACACATCGGAGATTATGTATTAGCAGGATCTCACCATGGTAAAGTTCGTGCAATGTTAGATGAGCGTGGTAACAATATCAAAGTTGCTGGACCATCAACACCAGTTACGATATTAGGATTAGCGGGTGCGCCAACAGCAGGTGATAAGTTCAAAGTTTACGAAGATGAACGCGAAGCGAAACAAATTGCAACTCGTAGAGATCAATTACAACGTGAGCAAACTATTCGTACACAAAAACATATTACACTTGATGAGATTGGACGTCGTATTGCTTTAGGAGACTTCAAAGAGTTGAATATTATCTTGAAAGGGGACGTGGATGGTTCTGTAGAAGCATTGACAGACTCTTTACAAAAACTTTCGACAGAAGAAATTATTGTTAACATCTTACACAAAGGAGTTGGACAAATTACAGAATCTGACGTATTATTAGCTTCTGCTTCAGATGCGATTATTATTGGATTTAATGTTCGTCCTGGTGGATCTGCTCGTGATATTGCAGAAAAAGAAGAAGTTGAAATTAGAACTTACTCAATTATCTATGCTGCGATCGAAGAGATTAAAGAAGCGATGGAAGGTATGTTATCTCCAGAGTTGAAAGAGCAAGTAACTGGTAATATTGAAGTTCGTGAAACATTCAAAGTAACGAAAGTTGGTACTATTGCTGGATGTATGGTCTTAGACGGTAAAGTTTACAGAAACTCTAGTATTCGTATCATTCGTGACGGAGTTGTGATCCACGATGGTGAATTAGCTTCATTGAAACGTTTCAAAGATGACGTGAAAGAAGTTAGTAAAGGTTACGAATGTGGTCTTAACATCAAAAACTTCAATGATATTCAAGTAGGTGACATTATCGAAGCTTACGAAACTGTAGAGGTTAAAAAGAAATTGAAATAATCAATTCTCAACAAATATTTTAAAAGGAGCTCAATTTGAGCTCCTTTTTTTATGAAATTTTATTTAATAAAAATCAATACTCTACTTATTATATAGAATTATATTCTGTTATTAATTGTATTTTTAGAATAGATTTTTTGTTTAACATTAATTTAAAGTTTTCTTTTATTTTATTTAAAAACGACTTGTTTTATATTCTATAAAGTCTATAAATTTGCTAGACTTTAAAATTGTAAATATGAACAAGAAATTATACTCACTCAAAAAAATATTTTTTCTCACTGCTCTTTTTGGTGGAACATTTTTATTTGCCCAAACCAAAGTCACAGGTATGGTTGAAGATGTAAATGGACCAATCGATCAAGCAACGGTTAATGTAAAAGGAACGAATATCACGACAACAACAGATGTAGATGGTTTATATCAACTAACGTTAGAACCAGGGAAGTATGAAATTATTGTTTCAAAAATAGGTGAGCCAACAACGACGCAAACGATTAATGTGCTTGATGAAAATGAAGTTTCTTTAGATTTCTTTTTACAATCAATCAATTCGGAGACTGATCTTAGCGAAGTTGTTTTAATTGGTTCGCGCGCAGTCGGACGTACACAATTAGATTCTTCAACACCAGTTGATGTGATAGATATTAAAGAGGTTACAAAAGATGTAGGACAAGTTTCGTTAAATCAAATCTTAAATTATGTAGCACCATCTTTTAGCTCGAATACGCAAGTTATTTCTGACGGAACAGATCATATAGATCCTGCTTCTTTGCGCGGTTTAGGACCAGATCAAGTATTAGTTTTGATTAATGGAAAACGTCGTCATACAACATCATTGGTTAATATTAATGGTTCGTTTGGTAAAGGTTCTGTCGGTACAGATTTGAATGCAATACCAACTTCTGCAATTAAACGAATTGAAATTCTTCGAGATGGAGCCGCGGCTCAATATGGTTCTGATGCGATTGCAGGTGTGATTAATATTGTCTTGGAAGATTCGACAGATAAACTACGCGCGTCAATTTCGTATGGAGGAAATCTTTCGAAAAATGCAGAAGATAATTTTGATGGCGAAACTTTTCAAGCGAATGTGAATTATGGTGTAAAAGTTGGAGAAAAAGGAGGATTTGTAAATGTTGCAGGTTCTTACGACAAGCGTCAACCATTCAATCGTCAAAAAGAATTTACAGGAACAATTTTTTCAGATTATAATCGACCAGATTTATATCCAAATCCAACTGGAAAAGATATTACAGAGGAGGAATTAGCCCGCCGTGGAGAAACGCGTGCTGATTATGTTTCGCGTATTGGACAATCAAAAAATGAAGGAGGTGCGATTTTTATTAATTCACTTTTCCCAGTTTCAGATAAAACCGAAATTTATGCATTTGGAGGATTAAATTATCGTTTAGGAGAATCAGCAGCCTTTCGTCGTCAGCCTGCTCAGTTGCATCAAACTGTTGCGTCAATTTATCCAAATGGATTTTTACCATTGATTCAAACCAATAATTACGATCGCTCTTTAGCAGCGGGAATTCGTAGTGAAATTAACGGTTGGAAAGTTGATTTTTCGAACACATACGGAAATAATACCATCGATTTTGGAGTAAAAAATACAGTTAACGCATCGATGAAAGAATCTTCACCAACATCTTTTGAAGCTGGTGGATATCGTTTTACGCAGAATACAACCAACCTAGATTTTACGCGTTTTTTTGATGATGTTTTAGCTGGAATTAATGTCGCTTTTGGTGCAGAATTTCGTTATGAAAATTATCAAATTGTAGGAGGTGAAGAGTCATCTTATGCGAATTATGGTAAAGTTCGTCAAATTGGTGTAGACGGAAATGGAAAGCCAATTTATGTACAAGATTTTAATGGAAATATCAATACATTATTCGCTGTAAATGGTACTGCTTTAGCAGGTGGAGCGCAAGCTTTTCCAGGATTTTTACCAGCGAATGAAGTCAATGCAAATCGTCATTCTGTTGCGGCGTATTTAGATACTGAATTTAATTTTACGAAAGATTTCTTAGTGGCTGCTGCGTTACGTTATGAAGATTATTCAGATTTTGGTTCAACATTAAATGGAAAAATTTCGACTCGATACAAATTAGGAAACTATGTGTTGAGAGCCGCAGCAAGTACAGGATTTAGAGCGCCATCTTTACATCAATTATATTTTAGTGCAACATCAAGTTTATTCTTAGATGGAGCAATTTCTAATTCAGGAACTTTTACAAATGATAGTCGTGCTGCAAAATTATTAGGAATTCCACAATTGAACGAAGAAAAATCGAAATCAGTTTCGGCTGGAGCTACGGCAAATTGGGGAAAATTCAAATTGAGTGTTGACGGATATTTCATTAGAATTGATGACCGAATCATTTACACAGGATCTTTCACAGGAAGTAATGCAGCAAATGCATCAGCACAAGATAAAGAGATTTACGAATTATTGCAACAAGCAAATGCAACTTCAGCTCGTTTCTTCGCAAATGCAATTGATACCGAAACGAAAGGAATAGATGTTGTTTTGACGTATCAAGATCGTTTGGGAGCAGGAAAATTACGTGGAGATTTATCGGCGACTTTTAGCAAGACAAATGTTGTGGGTGATGTACATGCTTCCGATTTATTGAAAGGAAAAGAGTCTACTTATTTTGATCGTTCAAGTCGTATTTATTTAGAATCGGCTATACCTCGTACAAAAATTAATTTATCCATGAATTATTCATTGGATAAATGGAATGTTTACTTAAGAAACGTGTATTTTGGAGAAGTTGATGCAGCGACAAATACGGTGGCCGATTCGCAAACATTTAGCGGAAAAGTTGTAACAGATTTGAGTTTTGGTTATGCTTTCAACAAAAATATTTCGTTAACAATAGGAGCAAATAATTTGTTAGATATCTATCCTGATGAAACGAAAATTGGAGGAAATAGAGGAGCAGGATATTTTGTGTATTCACGTACTGGACAACAATTCGGAACAGGAGGACGCTTTGCTTTCGCTCGTTTATCATTAAGTTTATAATTTAAATAGTTTATATGTTTTACCAAATCTTTGTCGTAATTGATGAAGGTTTGGTATTTTTGTTTAAATCGATTTTATGAAAAAAATATCATTTATTATAGTTTCATTCTTCGCGATTATTCAGTTGAATGCGCAAGAATCTTACAAAAATGGAGCTGTTGTAACAGCTCATCCCGAAGCTTCAAAAGTTGGAGTTGAAATTCTAAAAAAAGGTGGAAATGCGATTGACGCTTCTATTGCAGTTCAGTTTGCGTTGGCGGTTGTTTATCCAAATGCAGGAAATATTGGTGGCGGTGGATTTTTGGTTTATCGTGATTCAAAAGGAAAGACCGATGCGTTAGATTATCGTGAAAAAGCACCTTTGAAAGCGAGTGAAGATATGTATTGGGACAAAAATGGAAATGCAATTACTGATCTTAGTTTGTATGGACAATTTGCTGCAGGAGTACCCGGAACAGTCGATGGAATGGTGAAAGCGCATGAAAAATATGGGAAATTAAATTGGAAAGAATTAGTTCAGCCAGCTATTAATTTAGCTCAAAAAGGATTTAAAATAACAAAACAACAAGCGAGCGAACTGACAAATAAGCATAATGATTTTGTAAAATATAATTCAAAAACGAATGCTTTAACGTCTAAATCATCTTGGAAAGAAGGAGATTTGTTGGTTCAAAAAGATTTAGCAAATACATTAAAATTAATTCAACAAAAAGGTCGTGCTGGTTTTTATGAAGGAAAAACAGCTGATTTAATAGTGAAAGAAATGAAACGTGGAAACGGAATTATTTCGCACGAAGATTTAAAAGAATATCAATCAGTTTGGAGAACGCCAGTTTCTGGAAATTATAAAGGTCTTAAAGTGATTTCGATGCCGCCGCCTTCAAGTGGAGGAATTGCATTGGTTTCGTTATTTCAATCAATCGAAGATTATCCAATTAATAAATGGGGATTTCAGGCAGATTCTACAATTCAAGTGATGGTAGAAGCAGAGCGTCGCGTTTATGCTGATCGCGCAGAGCATTTAGGTGATCCAGATTTTATAAAAGTTCCGCAAAAACAGTTGTTGGATAAAAGTTATAATGTGAATCGAATGAAAGATTTTTCGTTTGATAAAGCAACACCAAGTTCAGTAATCAAAGCGGGAGAAATAATCGGTAAAGAATCGATGGAAACGACGCATTATGTGATTGTTGATAAAGATGGAAATGCAGCTTCTGTAACCACAACTTTGAATAATTCGTACGGATCTTTGGTTGTTGTAGAAGGTGCAGGTTTTTTGTTGAATGATGAAATGGATGATTTTTCTGTAAAACCAGGTACACCAAATTTGTATGGTTTGGTTGGAGGAAAAGCCAATGCGATAGAGCCTTCGAAAAGAATGTTAAGCTCGATGACACCTTCGATTTTAGAGAAAGATGGTAAATTGTTTATGGTTGTGGGAACACCAGGTGGTTCTACAATTATTACGTCTGTTTTTCAAGCAATTTTGAATGTTGTTGATTTCGGAATGACTATGCAAGAAGCTGTTGCAGCACCAAGATTTCATCATCAATGGTTACCAGATCAAATCGATTATGAACCAAATGCAATTTCAGAAAACGTTCGCGAATCTTTAAAACAAAAAGGTTATACATTGAAAGAGCGTAAACCTTACGGACGTGTAGAAGGAATTTTGGTCAACACTGACGGAACATACCAAGCTGGTGCAGACCCAAGAGGAGATGACAAAGCAGTGGGATATTAAGAAATACAAAAGGAACTCGATTCGAGTTCCTTTTGTATTTTTAAGAGAAAACTTTATGATAAAACGTCTTTAATTTCTGGATTTTTATAGGACTGTCTCTTAAAGTGTGTAAGTTCAAAAATTAAGCTTGGGTTAGGTTCTACTTTTTAGAGTCTAACCCTTTCTTGATATAGGATTAAAAATTGATCAATAATAACTCCCCAGTTTCTTACTGGCATAGACCATTTTTTAGTTGCTTCTCTCACAGCCAAATATACGGATTTCATAACAGCTTCATCTGTAGGGAAGGATAATTTATTTTTAGTGTACTTCCTTATTTTACCGTTTAGATTCTCAATTAGATTGGTGGTATATATGATTTTCCTAATATCTACGGGGAGTTCAAAGAAAACCGTAAGGACTTCCCAGTTGATTTTCGAGCTTTGGATGGCATAAGAATATTAATGTTCCAACGTAGAAGCAAAATCGTTTAAAGTAGCTTCAGCAGCCTGTTTAGTTGGCGCGTTGGAGTTTTCTTTTATAGCAGCAGTAAACTGTTACTTTTCTTTCCAAACTACGTATTAAGAAGTATTACGAATATGACGTAATACAGATATTTGTGTT
>NZ_DICC01000030.1:0-45073 GCF_002415215.1 Empedobacter sp. UBA5036 | reverse complement strand
TGTTTTGAGACTTCTTCTTAGTCGATCATAACTATGTAATGTTAAAAATAATAAAAAGTTATTTCCGAAAATATTTTTTGAGCTTTGATGGCTCAAAATATCATCAGAATAACTTTTCAACTTACGCAGTTAGTAAGATACTACCTCTTTCAATATTTTAGCAACTTCTAAACGTAAACCAACTGGCTTAATTACTTTTAAACTCCATGCTCGTGACATAATCTCCATGATAAAATCGAGCGTGGTTTTTAATTTTAAAGTTACACGAACACCATTTTCTATAGTTTCAATAACTTGAGAATGATGAATAGGAAAACTATTGATATAATTTCCATCTCGTTGATCAAACTCCAATACAATCTCCTCTACTTCTTTATCTTCGGCATCAAACATTGCAAATAAAGAGTCATATTTAGCCCTAATTTCATCAATAGAATATTTTGGAGAGAAATTGATTCCAAAATAAGTAACAGCAGAAATTCGGTCAAAACCAAAAGCTCGTAAACCTTTATTCGACTGATGATCATTTCCAATAATATACCAGCGTTCTTTGCTTTCTTTTATTGCTAAAGGCTCAATAATACGAACTTCTGTCTCATTTGTATCATATTTTGAGTAACTAAACTGAATAACATGTTTATTATTGATATGAGAAACAACATCGTTAATTTGATTTAATCCCAATGGTTTTCTATCCGAAATCAAAAAAATACCGGGTAAAGCATTCGCTTGAGTTAAAATAGAAAACATCTCATAATAATCTAAAGAAGATTCAAGCAAACCAACTTGATCTGAATTATCAATATAATATTTATTTTCTTTATCACATTTTAAATCAATCCCTAACTCTTCACGTATTTTCTTCTTATCTCGATTAAACAGCTGTACATTATAAATTTCATCAGGAAACTGATTTTGTATATGAGATATAATATCATTTTTAAGAGGTAATATTTCCTTAACATTGCATTCGTTAATGTATTGCACCAATCGAATTATACGGATTATAGGTATTGTTTTTCTCACAATCTTTACACTAAGAATCTTGTAAAACAAATTTTACATTACTTCTTAACGTATATTTTTTATTGAGATAAGAAGTTAACAAATCTCCAAAACTCATATCAAGAGTTTCTCTTTGATTAGTTGAAAATAATTTCACAATCTTAATCAAATATTTATTTAAGTTAATCAAATCAAAAGTAAATTCTTTTATTAACCAAAACAGAAAATATAACGGAAGAAAAACCATATTGAAGAATACTTGGAATACATTCACTAATTCTCCTTCTGACAAAAAATGTTTTGAATAATCAAATTTAGAAAAATCAATATCATATTTTTCTATAAACTCTATCAAAAGTGATTCATTATCTAATCCTGATAAAAATAAATCTTTCTCAATCTGAACATTAACATTTCCAACCTTTTTATAAGATTTTTTTTCTAGAAAATTTTTGATTTCTATATACGATTGTCTTAAAGTTGCGAAATCTATATGTAAAATCTGTTTTTCTTCCATAATCACCTACTTCAACAGCACATTATCTTCTAATTCTTGCTTCGAAATTTGAAAATGTTTGTCAAATTCTTGCTCAAAAGATTCTAAATCCATTGTAATTTCCCAATCACCAAATTCATTTTCGAACAAATCAGTCATATGTTCTTTCAAATCTTCTAATTTTTGTTGAATAAATTCATTTTGCTGAATTTCTTCCTCTTCTTTTTTATCTAATACAACTTGTTGATTGATTTTTTTCAGAATCAAAGCATTGATAAATTCTTCATGCGTATTCATAAAATCCTCAATCGTACCTGTAAATTGTGTCATTTTTTTATATTTTTTCCATTCACATTTCGAGAATAAATATAGAACTATTTTATTAACAAACAATTAAATTTAAGATTTCTATAAATGAGTTTTAACAGAAGAATTAACGTCTACTAATTATTGAAATTGGTTGTTTTGAGATAAATTTGAATATATAAATATTGAAAAAATGGAAAACTTTAAACTATCAAACGGAATCGAAATTCCTGCAATCGGATTTGGAACATGGTTATTAGAAGGTGAAAAAGTTACAGAACCTCTAAAAATAGCGCTAGAAAAAGGATATACTCATATTGACACAGCAGCAATCTACAAAAATGAAAAAGAAATTGGCGCTGTTCTCAAAGCTGAAAATGTAGATCGTAGCAAATTATTTATAACGTCTAAATGTTGGAATACTGAGCGTGGTTACGAAAAAGCAATGGCTGCATTTGAGCAAACTTTAGCTGATTTACAGACTGATTATTTAGATTTATATTTGATTCATTGGCCTGCAAATGAAACGCAATTTCCTGATACTTGGGCAGAATTGAATGCTGGAACTTGGCGAGCTTTCGAGGAAATTTACAAATCTGGAAAAGCAAAAGCGATTGGTGTAAGTAATTTTAATATCAATCATTTAGAAGCTTTATTTGAAACGGCTGAAATCAAACCAATGGTTAATCAAATTGAGATTCATCCAGGACATTCGCAACCAGAATTAGTCGATTTTTGTAAACAACACGATTTGTTGGTTGAAGCATGGAGTCCACTAGGTTCAGGAAGAATTTTAGAGAACGAATTAATTGTTTCTTTGTCGGATAAATACAATGTTTCGGTTGGTCAAATTTGTATAAATTATTGTTTGGCGAAAGAAATTTTACCACTTCCTCGCTCCTCTTCAGAAAAAAATATTGAAGCGAATTTCACTTCAAATAATTTTAAATTGAGCACAGAAGATGTAAAAGCGATTGATGAAATGCCAGCTGATGGTTTTTCAGGATTGAATCCTTCAATGGTTGAATTTTAACAAGTTAAACAAATTCATTAAAATAAATTTTAAAAACCTCTGTTTTACAGAGGTTTTTTCGTTTTAAATCTTCAAAAAATCAATACTTTTACTTTTTTAAATGATAAAATAAAATTATTCGATATGAGCCAAAATCCTGAAAATCTATTCAAAACTTATTTTGATCAAACCCTTGAAAGATGTGGTTTTGATGAAGATTTGAAAGCTGGTATTTTATTTTTTTTAGGTGAAAGTATTATTGCTGCGAACACTAATCAATTGATGAATATGTTTGCGGAAGAAGAAAAGATTCAACAAGAATTTCGTCGTTTGTTTACGTTGTATGCTACGCCAAATGCTGACATCAATCCGTTTGAAGCTTTGGATACAGCACCAATCAAGCAAATTATTTATACATACAACGAAATTTACGTTAATGTAATTAGAAATAAATCATTTGATTTTGATAAAGTTATCAATGATAATTTAAAGTCTGAGTTTAAGTTAGATTTTATTAAAGAATTTGAAAATAAACAATATAAATTAGTTACAAATCATAACTTAAATACTTCTTTTTTCAAACAGATTGGAGCGTATCTTAATCAGTTTGAATTGAGTTATGAGGATATTTATTTGGCTGGAATTAATTATTATCAAACGAATCAGAAAGTAGATTTTGAAGGAATAAATGTATTGAATCTAAACATTATTGATAGTTTTTCGCCTTTGTACACAACATTGTTTCATTATCCATTATTGTACACATATTATCCAGCGAATCTGAACGCAAATCATTTGTTTAGTTCGATTTTGCAATTCCTTTATTTACATACCAACACGGATATTGCGAAACATATTCACGCTTTTCACAACCATATTTTCTATGAAAATAATCCAAGAAGAGTTCGTAAAGGTTGGGAATTCGAAGAATTGGAACGTGGCGTTTTGATTTCGCAAACTTTTCATAATGCGTTAAATATTCGTAAGTCTCCTATTTTCGGAACTCGTCCTGATTTTTTAGCTTCGAATAATTATTTATTAAATGAATTGAAAGATCAAAATATTCCGTTGGAGAATTTTAAGGCCTTGATGACCAAAACAATTGAAGAATATTACGAAGCAGATATTGAAGAAGTAGTTGCTGGAAAGCTAAATCATGCTGAATTTTTACAACTTTTAGCAATTATTTTCTACGAAACTTCTGCTAATGCAATGATTATTAAATCATGGAAAAACTAACAATTAATCAAGAAAATCGAATCAAATTAGAAGAACATTTTGGCGAAATTTTGCCAAGATTGCCTTTTGAAATGGTTTCATTTTATGAATCGAGTAATTCGTGGGAAGGACAAATTGAATATAATTTGAATTTGAACACGGGAGAATTGACGTACAATACCATCGAAAATGTAAAACATCAAATCGAAATTTTGCCTGAAATAATGCAACGCATCGAAAGTGAAATTATCTTGATGTTAGAAAATTTATAAACTAATATTTTAAAATCTCACAAATGTGAGATTTTTTTTATCTATTCATCCAATCCATCCAAGCATTAATCTGTGTTTTGCTGATAAAAATAGCTTGTTCAGCTTCTGATTTTGGTTGAAGATGAATTTCAATTTTTTGACTTGAATGTCTTATTATTTCAGTAATTGCATCAATGTGAACAATAAATTTTCGATTGATTTTGAAGAAAATAGTCTCATCCAATTTATTTATAATATCCTTTATTGTGTCATCATAAATATAGGTTTGATCATCTTTCGTTTTTATAAAAAGATGTTTTCCCGAAGCAAAAAAATAAGCAATCTCGTGTTCTTCTACCGAACGTAATTTGTTACCATTCGTTACCAAAAAACGATGCATAATCTCGGACGGTGAATTTTCTAAAACAGCTATCGATTGTAATGTTGGTGAAATATCAAAACTAGTTCGAATAGTCTTGAATTTTTGCAATGCAATATGCAACTCCTCTACTTCAAAGGGTTTCAGAATATAATCTATCGTAAAATGCTTGAAAACTTTCATCGCATATTCATCATAAGCAGTGATAAAAATAATTGGCGTTAGAATCTCAACTTCCTGAAAAATCTCGAAACTTTTCCCATCACCCAAATGAATATCCATGAAGATTAAATCAACCGAATTATCTCTAAAAAACTCCGTTGCTTGCTTTGTTGAGCGCAAAATTGTAATTGAAGAAATATCAACAATCGATTGCTCCTCTAACAGATTTTTTAGATAAGTAACCGCCAATAATTCGTCCTCTACAATTGCAATTTTCATGAATGCAAAAGTATAAAAAAACCGTCTAAATGATGAATAAAGACGGTCTAAAAATGTTATAAATGAGGATTATTGAGCTTAGCTGCTTGTGGAATTTCTATTGTATAACGAACATCATTTTCTTGTAAAATATACTCTTTACCTGAAATTTGATGTATAATTTGTTTTTGATTTGCTCGACGTAAATCGTACCAACGTTGTCCTTCTAACGCAAATTCTCTAAAACGTTCATCTAAAATAAACTTCATCAATTCAGTAGAATTCATCGCAGAAATTTCTGTTTGTAATTTTGCAAAACCAGTTGCTGTATAACGATTTTGTAAAACTGAAAATAAAGTTGCTTTTGCTTGATCTAACTTATTTAATTTCAAATATGATTCAGCTTTGATAAAATATAATTCAGCTACGCGGAAAGACGTTTTGAACTCTGAATTTCCACCTTTGATAACTTTATATTTTGATCCACTTTTCTCAAAATAAAGCGGAAAACGTAGATCATTTTCTGTATCATAACTACTTAACAGTTCTGGTGAAGCATATGACATATACTGAATTGCAGGATTCAATGTATTGTCTAAAGCTAAAATAGATTCGGCAGATGTATAATGATTTGGAACTTGTTTTGTTGTGTTCAGATTCACTAAATCACCTTTGATTTTTAATGTAGAATCAGAAAAATCAATTGCTTTTTGCCATTCATTTTTATACAAAGCGATTCTTGCTTCTAAAGCTTTTAAAGCTGCATTCGAGAATCTATAATTTAATCCAGCTAATTGCTGATTCATTTTCATCAACTTTGTCGCTTGCAATAAATCAGACTCAATATGATTATAAACTTCTTGAACAGATGATGGTTTAAGCGTTGCTTCTAAATCTACTTTTAAATTTAGAGGAACACCTTTGTCTGTACTTGCTGTTGCTGAATTATATGGTTTTCCGTATAAATTCACCAAATCAAAATACGCATACGCACGTAACGCATAAGCTTCTGCTAATAATTGATCTTTTTCAGCAGAGTTTTCCATTGTTTTTGGTCCTTCGTTGATGATTTGATTGGCATAAAAAATCACCGTATAAAAACTAACCCAAGGAAATTGAATTGATATTTGATCTGGATTTGTATCCTTCCATTGTGCAATTTCTCGGTACGAAATAAAGTCATTTGAGTATTCATTCAATGTAACCTCATCCGTACGTAAAGCTGTCAACGACTTGTGTGTTGGATATTTTGAATAAGAATTCGTTAAAACCATACGGTAATCTTCTACCGTTTTTGGAATCACTTTTCCATCTGGTTCAATATCCAAGTAATTGTCACAACTAACTGCTGTAAAGCTAACTGCAACTATGCTTAATAATAAAAATATTTTTTTCATTTGATTTAAAATTTAGAAAGAAACATTAAGTCCTACTGTTACAGATTTAGCAATTGGTTGTGCATAAATATTTCCGTAAGTTTCTGGATCAAAATAACCTTTGTATCCATTACTAAATACAAATAAATTACGTCCTTCTAAACTAAAACGAGCGCTTTTGAAACCGACAACCTCAACATATTTGTTTGGTAAAGTATAACCAAGACGAATACTACTGATTCGCATATAACTAATTTCTTTCGCCCAAATGTCTAATAAATTGTACGCATTTGCATTGTTTCCTGCAAACCATTTGTTCGCCATCCAACTATCGTTATCTCCTTTAATTGGACTTGTAATTCCTGGAAGTGTAGAACCTGCCTCGAAAATATCTTGCGTATAATTACGACCTGGATCCAATTCCATTCCACGATAAGAAGGTGTTTTCATCACCGTTTGTTTTAAATTGAATGCTGCAGAAATCGTTAAATCAAAATTGTGAATTTTGAAATTATTGATAATACCTCCTGTAAATTTAGGATCGCGATCTCCGATATAAGTAAATAATTTACGTTTTTCTTCGCTTGTTAATTTAGAATCCACAATTTCTCCTGGTAAAAAATCTTCGTATAAGTCATATAAAGCAAAGAATTCTTTTGCAGAAACTTTTTCATCTCCTTTCCAAAACATTGGATTTCCGTATTCGTCAAATCCAGCTGTTTTTAAAGCAAAAATTGCATTTACAGGTAAACCTTCACGAGATGGAATTAAACTATTTTCACGTTGTTGCTCTTTAAGAACTTTACTTTTGTTGTGCGCAAAATTAATTGTTGTCGACCATTTAAAGTTTTTCTTATCAATGTTGCGAGTTGTTAAAGCAATCTCGAAACCTTTGTTTGTTAATTCTCCCCAATTCACCATTGTATATTCAAAACCTGTTTCTAATGGTGTTTCGCGCATACTAATCATATCTGTTCCTTTACGATTGTAAACATCAACAGCAAGGTTGATACGATTTTTGAAAAGACCTAAATCTAACCCAACATTTGTATTCGTTGTTTTTTCCCAACGCAACAAATCATTTGGTAAATTAATCGCATTGATAATATCTTCTTTATTACCTGGTAAAATTGTTGCATCATTATATTCACCAATAAAGAAAGGTGAAGTATTACGATCAATATTTCCTTGTAAACCATAAGAAGCGCGTAAACGAAGATTCGAAATAAAATCGATGTTCTCCATAAACGATTCTTTTGAAACTAACCAAGAAGCAGAAACTGCCCAAATTGGTAAGTATTTATATTTTTTATTAACACCGAATAAATTTGTACCATCATAACGAACACTACCAAAAACTGTATATTTTCTGTCTAATGTATACGAAGCGGTTGCAAATGTAGATACATAAGCATTTTCTTCCGTTGGCATTTCTCTATACGTTTCGTAACGTTTTTCTGCTGCAAAACTTGAATTTGGGAAAACGATTGGCGTTCCTGTTTTCGTCGTTTTATTGTAACCAAAAGCACGTGTTAAAGTCGTTTCGTTTTGTGTATGACGAATTTCTGTCCCAGCCATCAAATCAATTTCGTGACGATTGTTAATCGTAGTACTATATGTTCCTTGTAACTTCCAGTTATATTGAAAAAATTCGTTATCCCAATTTTGTTTAACTCCTCCGTCAGGTAAGAAATACAAATATTGTCCAGATTTATAATAACGCGTTCCTTCTTTCATTTTACGCGTAAAATAAGTTTCTTGCTCAGCGTATTTTTCTGTTTTGTTACTATCGTACTGAATTCCGAATTGAGATGTTAATTTTAAACCTTTTGCTAATTGATAATTAAGATCAATAATACCTTTTAACGAACGGTTTTTTAATGTATAATTTGTGTTTTCTCTTTCTTCGATAAAATTGAATGGAACAGAACGATCTTCAAATCCATCAATATCGTTGTCATAACGATAAGAACCATCTGCATTGAATGGAGATAAATATGGATTCGCATTTCGTGAATAATTAATCGGATTGATAGACGCATCTGCATCTGTTACAAAAGATTTTTTATCACTTGAAGTTGCAAAAATAGAAATCCCTACATCTAATTTATCGTTAAGTTTATAATTGTTTTTTAAAGTAAGATTATAACGTTCAAAACCTGTTCCGATCGTTGTTCCTTGCTCATCATAATATCCTAATGAGAAGTAATAATCAGAACGATCATTTCCTCCTGAAATACTCAAACCGTATTGTGTATTAATTGCATTACGATACAATAATTTTCCCCAATCGGTTGTGTTATTTCGTAAAGAATTAATTTGATTTTGCGTGATAAGATCTAAAGAATTAAAACCTCCATTTCGTAAAGCATTTAATTGACCATTCTTTTGCAAAATTCGCATTACTTCGCCTTTATCAGTACGATACGTTAAATCATCGCGACTAGCAAGCATTAATTCAAGATCAACTTTCTGAGAAGCATTTAGTAAATTTAAACGACCAAAATCTGGACGAGCTGTTACAAATGTATTCGCAGAAAAATTAACCGTCATAGCGCCTTTTTTACCGCGTTTTGTTGTAATCGAAATTACACCATTTGCAGCTCTTGCACCATAAATAGCTGTTGCAGCAGCATCTTTAAGGATTGTAATATCTTCGATATCGTTTGGATTTAATCCAGCGATAGAAAAGTTTTGCAATTGATCGATGTTATCTTTATCGTTAAAGTTTGGCACATCATTTCCTTCTAATGGTAAACCATCAATCACCCATAACGGATCTTGTGGACCAGAAAGAGAAGCCGTACCACGAATTCTAATTTTACTTGGTGAACCAGGCGAACCAGTTTCTGTAGAAACAGCTACACCAGCAATTTGTCCGCTTAACAATTGATCAACACTAGCAACACCAGCTTGTTGAATATCATCCATTTTTACAGTTGATACTGCCGATGTTAGTTTCCGTTTTTCAATTTTTTGATAACCTGTAACAACAACTTCTTTTAAATCATTATTTTCTGGAAGAACTTCACCTAAAGTTGATTTTAAGCTTACATGATATGTTGATAAATCTGTAGAAAGTTCAACTAATTTAGAATCGTAACCTAAATAACTAATTAATACAGATTTTGTACCTGCAGGTACTTCTAATGAAAAGAAACCATCTTCATCTGTAACAGTACCAACCGTTACACTTTCTATAATTCCTTTTTGATCTGTTTTTGTCGAAATTGATTGAGCTTCAATTTTAACAGACGCACCAGCAATTCCAACCAACGATTTTTCGTCTTGAACCGAACCTGTAATCACTCTCTTTTCTTGAGAAAACGCAATACTTGCCGCAAAAAGTGGCAAAAGAATGAGTGTCTTTTTCATTTCTATATCTTACTTTAAAGCTTCTTTAATACGAATGATTAAATCGGCATAATGCGCTTTTGTAGACGCATCTCCATTATTCTTTTTCTTGTTTAACAAAGTCAACACACGTTGCAATTCTGCTCTTTTATAGGTTGTCACTTCCGACACCCTTTTCATAGAAGAATAGTTAATGTTACGCGCCATTTTTTCTTCGTCTAAATAATTACAGATAGTTGGTACTTGTAGGTTTTGGTCAATTGTAAGTCCTGCTACAGTTGTTTTTTCAAATAATTTGTTTGTTGAAACGATTAAGGCATCAACGTAATTTTTTTGAGTCATTTTTTCAAGAATAGTTAAGTTTGATTTTTTATCAAAAGCTGCACTTCTTACTTGATCAAATAAATTTTCAACTGTATAAATTTTTTCATTAGATTTTAATTCTTGGTGTTTCAATTCATTTTCTAACATGCGCAATAAGCGATCGTCAGTAAATAAATTATAAATCAATCCATATTGCATTTCTCTCGCTAATGTATACGGCGTTTGCTCGTAAGGTCCCATTGGCGAATTTTTGATTGCATACGTTTTATCTAAAATATCATTAAAGAATAACCATTTTGGTAATTGAATCACATTTTCGTTTAAATAATTAACTGCTTTACGTTGCATATCTGCAGGAACTGGTTCGTATGCTTTTTTATCAATTCCGAAATAAGTGTTGTTTAAATAAATCCCACCAACATTTGCTAAAACATGATTAGAATATAAATCCCACTGCCCTATTGTTTGGTAATAAAGTTTCCCTGTGTTGATATAGCTTTTTCCATCTTCGTACGTCCATTTCAAGATATTTTCTGAAACACGTTTTAGATTTTTCATTCCATATTCACTTGCCAAAACAGCATCATCACCTAAATCTTCTGATTGAGAACGCGGATCAATTGTACTTAAATAGCTTTGTTGTTCACCATAAAAATACATTGGATCATCTTCGTGCTTTTCAATCATTTTACGAAGCGATGCTTTTTCTGTTTCTTGATTTGGAAACCAACGATATCCCCATTCGATTGCATATTTATCATACAAACCGATTTTTGGCGTAATTGCTGTAACACCATCTTCTGGCTGTGCCACATAATTATAACGCGCATAATCCATAATAGACGGTGCAGTTCCACCCATTTTATCTGTAAATTCTTTCGAACGTAAAGATTCTACTGGATAAGAAAAAGAAGCGCCCATATTATGTTTCAGACCAAATGTATGTCCTACTTCATGAGAAGACACAAAACGAATTGCTTCTCCCATATGTTCATCACTAAATTTATTTCCTCTTGCTTTTGGATCAATTGGACCTGTTTGAATACGCATCCAATCATGCAAAGAAGTCATTACATTGTGCCACCAAATAATATCCGCCTCTAAAATTTCACCACTACGCGGATCAACCACAGAAGGTCCCATTGCATTTGACTTTGGTGAAGCTGCATACGTAATTACTGAGTAACGTACATCATCAATATCAAAATCTTTGTCATCAGCAGTTGGTTCTTTTGCTATAATCGCATTTTTGAAACCAGCTTGCTCAAAAGCAACTTGCCAATCGTGTACACCAGCAATAATTTTTTGGCGCCATTGTTTTGGTGTCGAAGGATCGATGTAATAAATAATTGGTTTCTTAGGTTCTACTAATTCTCCTTTTAGATATTTTTCCTTATCCTCGTCTTTTGGTTCCAAACGCCATTTTGTAATAAAGCGTTGATCTTCCATTTTGTGTTGAGCATCATTAAAAAACCAATGTTTTTCTGTGAAATATCCCACACGATTATCTGCTAACCTAGGTTGCATAGGAGTTGTCGAAAGTAAAACAATATTACTTGTAACACCTAAGGTAACGGCCAAATCTACCCCTCCTTCATTTACACTTGTCGTTAACTGAGACTTAACCACAATGTTTTCTGGAAACGTTTTCACATTTTCCACATACGATAGATTTGCCTTTACCGAACCTCCTAAACCTATGTTCGTTAATACATCATTAAAACTTTTTTGATTTCCATCAAAAATTTTGTTCACTTTAATCGCAACAGCTGTCGAATCGTTATTTTGAGCTTCTATATCAAAAACCTCAATAATCGATTCTGAGAAATTATCCTTTACAGAAGCTGTGATTGCGTCATTTTTAGGCGAAGAAACTTGTGGAACAATTGTTTTTACCCACACTTTTTTAGCTACTTTATCATGATAAAAAGAAATCACTTTGTTTTCGTAATTCATTCCTTTGTTCAAGCCCGCTTCGTTAACTTCCATTGGAACTTGAGACAATTTATTCACAACCAAAAATTGGCGTCCAAATAAACTATCTGGAATTTCGAAATAGATATCAGTTTTTACTTGAATGGTATTAAACAAACCTTTCTTGTAGCTTCCTTTCTTGATTAATTCATCTATTTTTTTAACTTTCGTTACAGTAGAATCCTTTTTCTCTGTTTTATCTTTTTCAGCTTTTTTATCCTCTTTCTTTTGTCCATAAACAACAGCCGAAGACATTGCCAAACCAAGATATAGTGCTAATTTATAATTCTTTCTTTCCTTATTATGACTCATTCGAACATTAAATTATCATTAATTATGGCATAAACTTAAGCGCAGTTTTCTTATAATAATAGTTTTTTGGAGTGAGTGGTTAGTTTTTTGGAGTGAATGGATATTTTGGTTCGATATAAGGTAAAAAACAAATAAATTCTTCATTTTCTACTTTTGTTGAGAAATTATCAACTTGATAAAAATGATAGATTTTTTGTAAATAGTTTAAACCAAATTTCTCATTTTCTGTCGCTTTATTTTTTTTCTGAAAAGTATTTTTGACGATAATCAAATCAGATTTTACAACAATATTTATAGTCAAAGGTTGATCAATTGTAGCAATATTATGTTTTATTGCATTTTCTACAACAATCTGTAATGCCAAATATGGAATGTTTTTTTCTAAGCTTTTCGAATCTTCGATTTGTAAATCAAAAATCAATTCTTCCGAAAATCTACTTTTATGCAAATCCATGTATTGCGCAATAAAATCTAATTCCTTTTTTACAAGCACTATATTTTCCTTTGGCGGAACAATAAGATATCGGTAAATTTTAGAAAGATTCATCGTGAATTTCTGCGCATTCTCTTTATTCAAACCAATTAACATATAAAGAGAATTCAAGGAATTGAATAAAAAATGTGGATTAATTTGATTCTTTAATTGTTGTAATTGCGTTAGAGTATTCGCGTTTTTAATCTTTTCGTTTTCAATTAACAACCTATTTTTTTCTTCGATTACAAACGCTTTTTCCTTGTATGTTTTAGATGTTATTTTATTGAATAACAAAAAGATAATGATAATTAAAAAAACAGTCCCTAAGAAAATAAAACCTATATAAAATTTAGTTCGTTCTACATTTTCATCAATGATATAACTCAAATGATTCACGACAATATATCCATCAAAATTTTTGGTGTGTAAAGGTTTTATATAACGCTTAATATCCGTATCCTTTATAAATTCGGACGAAGCATCATTCAACGTATATAAATCTTGTGAAAAATTAGAATTAATTGTGCTCGTTATCGTATCGTTTGGCTGGATATCTGTAAAATCGAAAACATTTTTCCCAATAAATTTTTCATCAGGATGCGTAATACAAATTCCATCTTTATTGAAAACATACATATAATTGGACGAAGTTGCATCAACTGTCGTAAAAAAATTATACAAATCAAACAGATTAATCGTCGAACCGTAATACATATTTTGTCCATTAGACAACTTAATAGAATCGTAATTTACCCAATACAACGTGTCTTTATAATCCAATAAAAAATTATCAATCTGTTGATTTTTTGTAGTATATATCGATTGAAATTCTTTAATATTTGGTTGATTGATAGCTTTTGAAAGGATTGATTCATCAGGAAAATAATTTGTTTCTGGAGAATGAATAGAAAACCAATCATGGCGAATTAACTTTCGATTTGAATTTAATTCATTCAAAACCAAAAAATGATCTGCTACATTTTTTTCATTTGTCTTTTTAACAACTTTTTTTAAAACTTCTTGATATTCTTCGATGTTTTTAAACTCAAATTCAACTGCTTCATATTTCCTCAAAAAACTTTTTTTGACAAACTCATCATTATTTTTTTGACTTTCTTTATTAATTAAAAAACTCAATATAACAAGAGCAAAAACAGCAATAACACTTACAATAAGCGCTATAACATAAATGGATTTATTAGATAAATGGACTCGAAATCGAAAAGACAAACTATTTTTTTTGCAAAACTAAGGGAAGCTTTTTAATCAAAAAAATAAGAGAACATTTATCATAAAATGATAATTTTCAAATATTTGACAATATTATATAAACTAAAATCTCCCAAAAGGGAGATTTTTTTATCTTTTTAATCTTATAAGCGTCATTTAGAACTTAACATTAAAACAATTCGATTAAAGCTTGACGAATCGTATCATAAATATAATTTAGATCATCAGTCGAAATACAATAAGGAGGAACTAAATAAATAATATTCCCTAAAGGACGCAATAATATACCTTTCTCTAAAAAGTAAGGATATAGCTTTTCGTGTATATCACTAAAATAAGATGTTTCTTCATTTGTATTCCATTCCAACGCCAAAATAGTGCCGCATTGTCTTATCACTTTTACTTTAGGATGATCTTGAATAGACACAACAAAATGTTGATGTTGATGTACAATATTTGCTATTTGCTGTTGTATAGAAGTCTGTAATAACAAATCAAGACTTGCTAACGCAGCGGTACACGCTAATGGACTTGCCGTAAAAGAATGCCCGTGAAATAACGTCTTATTCAAATCATCAGCATAAAAGGCTTGGTAAATTCTATCTGTACAAGTTGTAACGCCCAAAGGCAAAGTACCACCTGTTAAACCTTTCGAAAAACACATAATATCTGGAACTTCTGTCAAATGATTTACTGCAAATAATTTACCTGTACGACCAAATCCTACAAAAATCTCATCTTGAATCATTAAAATATGATATGCTCTACAGCAACTCATCAATTGATCTAAATATTCAGCCTCATGCATCAACATCCCCGAAGCTCCTTGAACCAAAGGTTCGTAAATAAAACACGCTACTTTAGTTGCAACTTCTTTTATTTGCGATTTAATCGCTTCTATATTTTCTGCATTCGGCGTATCAATAAATATAACATCAAAAAGCTTTTCACTAAAAGGTTCTGTCCAAATTCCTCTTCCACTTACAGACATCGCGCCAAAAGTATCACCATGATAGGCATTTTTGAACGCTAATATCACAGGTCTATCTTCTTTTTTATTGAAATGATATTGTAAACACATTTTTAATGCTACCTCAATCGCTGTTGATCCATTGTCGCTATAAAATGCTTTCTTTTGATTTTGAGGTAAAAGAGCCAACAAACGTTCAGACAATTCAATTGCAGGTCGATGCGTAAATCCTGCAAAAATAACATGTTCCAAAGTTGTTAGCTGTTCGTGCATTTTTTGTGCAATATACGGATGCGCATGTCCATGCAGCGTTACCCACCACGATGAAACAGCGTCAATATATTGTTTGTTATTTTCATCGTAAATATAACTTCCTTCTCCTCTTACAATTGGAATAATATTATTGGCTTTTTTCATCTGCGTATAAGGATGCCAATTCACCAACTGATCGCGTTCTTTTAATGTGTACATGTCTGAGTTGTTTCTTGTTTAACCATTGGTATTAAACCTAAATTTTCAAACATTTTCATATCCTCTGTTACCCCAGGATTAGGCGTTACCAGTAAGGTTTCACGCTCTCCTGTAAAAATCGAATTCGCTCCAGCCATAAAACACCAAGCTTGCTCAACTTCTGTCATTTCTATTCGACCAGCACTTAAACGCACAATCGAAGAAGGCATCACAATACGAGCTGTAGCAATCATACGAACCATATCCCAAATATCTACTTTCGGATTATTTTCTAAAGGTGTTCCTTTTACTCTTGCTAAAGCATTTACAGGTACAGATTCTGGATGTTTTGACATTGTTGCCAAAGTTAATAGCATAGAAATTCGATCTTGATGCGTTTCTCCTAAGCCAATAATTCCACCCGAACAAACTGTAATCCCAGCCTTTCGCACATTTTGTATCGTATTGATTCGATTATCAAATTTACGAGTAGAAATAATCTCATCGTAATAAGCTTCGGAAGTATCTAAATTATGATTATAAGCATGTAAACCTGCTTCTTGCAAACGAATTGCCTGCTCTTCTGTCAACATTCCTAATGTACAACATACTTCTAATCCCAATTCATTTACACCTTTAACCATTTGGATTATTCGATCAAAATCTCGATTATTTCGTACTTCTCGCCAAGCAGCTGCCATGCAAAAACGTGATGAGCCCGCTTCTTTTGCTTTCTTTGCATGTGCTAATACTGTTGCAGTTGGCAACAAAGCTTCTACTTTAATATCGGTATGATAACGCGCTGCTTGTCCGCAATATGAGCAATCTTCGGGACAACCACCTGTTTTTACAGATAACAAGGTGCATACTTGTACTTCTCTTGCATTGTGCCATTCTCGATGTTTTTTGGATGCGTGATATACTAAATCTAATAATGGTTGATGATAGATTTTTTCGATTTCTTCTTTCGTCCAATCATGGCGTGTTTCGTTTGATACTTTCATTGTATTTTAAATATTAAATTGATGCTTAATTGTTTCTGCTATATTTCTCACTTCGCTTGAATTTATTGAATTGAGTTTTGGTATAATGATGATAGAAATATCCGGAGACAAATGATTTTTTATAACACGAGAAGTGTCTTCATCAAACTCTCCATTAAACACAAAATATTCGATAGCGATATTTCTTAATTTCAGTATTTCAATCGTTAATAATGTATGATTAATACAACCCAAATAATTCGTTGCAACCATAACTACTGGAAGATTAAACTGCTGAATAAGATCAATCATAAAATCTTCTTCATTAATAGGAACAAATAATCCTCCTGCTCCTTCAACAATAAGAGAATTGGTTGTTTTGGGAAATTCAAAATCATTTAAATTGATTTCAATTGCTTCTTCCTTTGCAGATTGATGTGGCGAAGCGGCTTTTTGCAAACAATAACGTTCTTGATGAATTTTCAGTTCTGGAGAAGTTAACGATTTTACCAACAAACTATCTGATGAATCTAAATCTCCCGATTGTATTGGTTTCCAATAATCAGCTTGTAAAGCTTCAGTTAATATTGCTGAAACCATCGTTTTCCCAACTCCTGTTCCTATTCCTGTAACAAATAATTGTTTAGACATTTTCTTTTATCTTTTCTATTAATTGATTAATTTCTTCTTGTGTGTTAAAAGCATGCAAACAGATTCTTAAGCGCTCTCCTCCTTCTACTACTGTAGGTGGAAAAACTGCAAAAGTGTTTATTTCAACCTCTTCTAATTGATTTTGGATTTTGGTTAATTGACTCCTAGACTCAAACTTTAGAATTTGAATTGGACTATTTTTATTTGAAGAACTCGTTAAGCCACTATTTCTAAAATGTGAGATATTATATTGTAAACTTTCTTGAAGCGATTTATTTTCTTTGATAAACTGATAACCTTTTCGTAAACCTGTCACATGAAAATCAGCAATAGCTGTGGTGTAAATAAAAGGTGAAGCATAATTAATGAGATAATCAATCACTAACTGATTAGCTAAAATCGTGGCACCGCTCATTCCCATCGCTTTTCCATAAGTTACAACCGTTGCAAACACTTTGCATTGTAAACCGAATTGATGAACCAATCCGTAACCAAAAACACCAAAAGCATGAGCTTCATCTACCACTAATGCTGCATTGTATTTATTGGCTAATTCAACCAGTTCAATTAATGGAGCACAATCACCATCCATCGAATACAAACTTTCTACCGCGATAAAACAACGCTCTTTTACTCTTTGCAATAGTTTCTCTAAATGATCTAAATCGTTATGTTTAAACTTTGTTTTTTTTGCGTTGGATAATTTAATCCCGTCATGTACTGATCGATGTATATTTTCATCAACTAAAACAATATCATGTCGAGTTAAAAGTGCAGAAAAAAGTGCTAAATTGGCATTATATCCAGATGAAAAAAGTAATGCAGCTTCCACTTTATGTTCATTTGCTATTATCTGTTCCGTTTCTCTTAGGTAATTGGAATTCCCACTAATCAAACGTGCTCCAGTAGAACCATAAAGTAAAGATGGTTGTGCTATAAACTCATTTAAAATCTGCTGATGTAAGATTTCATTTTTAGCTAATCCCAAATAATCATTACTATAAAAATCAATTCCAGAAGAACGAACTTTTAATGTTCTTTTAATTCCTTTTTGTTCTCTTTCGAATAGAGATAATTGCAATGAATTAAAAAATTTCGACATTATTCAATTCATTTTCAATTGCAGAAATCCAATTCATAAATAACACTTCTTCTAGTTGTTTCACTTGATTTGCATAGATATTCCATTCACTATGAAATTCTTTTAATTGTGAAATCATTTCTTCAAGATGACCTTCTTCTTCAACAATAATAGATTTTACCATCACTTTTTGTTGATGCGCCGTCAAAATATCTTGATATATTGGATACAATTCATCTGCCCTCACTTCTATAGCGTAAGTCACAAACAAATAAGCTGCGTATTTTAAATCTTCCCCATCAAGATTAAATTCTTTCTTCAATAAACGACAAACCTGAATATCTAATTGATGTAAATAATACATTGTTGCTTTTGGTGCTAAAAGATAAATAGGCTCATAATTGACACAAGCATCTGGAATTAATTTTATAATTTGCTTTTTCAAATAATAAGCATGGCGATGTTCCTCAGCTGCATGTTTCAATTGGATAAGATTGACAAAAGTTTTGTGTTCACATGCCGAAATTTTTCTTGCTCCTGCATTTTCCATATACGAAAGTGTATTAAGCCACTTTACATGTAATTTTGGTTCTAAAACAATATGATTTAATAATTTTTTCAATTGATTTTATTTTTGACCAAAATTATAAGTCCAACGGATCATATATACACTCCACTTTTATAATAAATAATAGTCCGGTTATATTAAACCTATTTTAGAATCTCTGCAAAAAGTTTTAAATCATCACTATAAAGAAGTTGAATGATGAAAACTATTATTACAGAAAAATTCATTATTCATCTATTAATTCTATCTTTTACGATTAGATTTTTCTAAATAGCTACTTTAATCTTATTTTTGCAAAAATTTTTAAATTGAGTACTCGAGAAAATTGGATAAGTTGCAAGAATTGTAATGGACTTGGAAAAAAAAGTCAAGGAGTTTCGAAAAGGAAACTATCGCGTTATGAATTAGCTGTTGCTCAATCTAAAAAGAATGAAAATTTTATTACTCCAAATAAACCAAAAAGTTCGATGCAGATCTGTACTGTCTGCTCAGGAACCGGTTTGACAACTACAAATGAACATCCATCACCCAACGAAAAAAAATATCCTCATATTGCAATTGTCGGAGCTGGAATTGGTGGAATTGCATTGGCATTAGCGTGTTTACATCGTCAAATTCCTTTTACACTTTTTGAACGTGATCGAGCTTTCAACGATCGTTCCCAAGGTTATGGACTAACGTTACAGCAAGCTAGTAAAGAATTAAAAAAATTTGGAATCCAAACTTTAGAGGAAGGAATCGTTTCTACATTGCATTTAGCACATACTATAGAAGGAAATGTGATTGGCGAATGGGGAATAAGAAAATTGCAAGATAAAGAAGCGATTGAAGCTAAAAACAAGAATAAACATACCAATATTCACATTGCGAGGCAATCTTTACGCTTAGCTTTTTTAAATCAATTAGGTGGCAATAATCAAGTTTTATGGAATCATCAATTAGTCGATTTTAAAGTTGATGATAAAATAGAATTAACATTTGATGTTGATGGAATTCAAAAACACTTTAAAGCTGATTTACTTGTTGGTGCTGATGGCATACGAAGTACAGTTCGTCGATTGATTATAAATGAGGAAAATACTCCATTACGTTATTTGGGGTGTATTGTTATTTTAGGTATTTGTAAACTGGATGCTTTAGCTAATTTAGAAAATCATTTGTTGGATGGAGCAACGGTATTTCAAACAGCAAATGGAACTGAACGAATGTATATGATGCCTTATGACAAAGATTCGGTTATGTGGCAATTTAGTTTTCCAATGTTAGAAAATGAAGCGATAGCTTTGAGTAAAAAAGGTTCAGAGGCTTTAAAAATAGAAGTTGCTAAAAGAACGCATTGGCACTCTCCTATTCCTGAAATTATTGCAGCTACAGAACCCAAACAAATCACTGGATACCCCGTTTATGATCGAGATTTATTAATGTCAAATTTACTAGAAAATGCTGGCTCTGTCACTTTAATTGGCGATGCAGCTCATCCTATGAGTCCTTTTAAAGGACAAGGTGCAAATCAAGCTTTATTAGATGCTTTATTGTTAGCACAAAAAATAACATCAGCTTATAATAATATTCAAAATAAACAGATTAATTTACGTGAAGAAGTTTTACAACAATATGAAAAAGAGATGATGGAACGAAGTAGCGTTAAAGTGAAAAAGTCAGCAGATGCCGCAAAATTTTTACATTCAGATATTGTACTTCAAGAAGGTAACGTAACGTTTGGTTCTAAGTGGTCTTCTACTTTATAATTAATTATTCTAGATTTACTCATTCATAATCAATAAAAAAGGAGTTTTTACCTTTTGATAAAAACTCCTTTATATAAAACAACTACACAAATTATTTCAGGAATTTCTGTTGATATTCTTTTCTATATGCATAATAAAATACAACTGGAAGAATTGTAAAGGATAAGATTAAACAAATAATTAATCCTCCTACAATCATAATTGCCAAAGGCTTTTGAATTTCTGATCCCATTCCGGTAGAAAGTGCTGCTGGTAATAATCCCATCGATCCCATAAGCGCAATCATCACAACAGGGCGTATTCTACTTTTAACACCATTGACTATTGCTTCTTTTAATTGCATTTTATGCTTTAAATTATCTCGAATAACACCAATTAGAACAATTCCATCAATCGTTGCTACTCCAAAAAGAATAATAAAACCTATTCCCGCAGATATACCAAAAATGGTTCCTGTTACCCAAAGCGAAATAAATCCTCCAATAAAAGCAAAAGGCAGTGTTAATGCAGCTATCGCTGTGTCTTTTACATTTCCGAAATTGGTATACAATAATAATAAAATCAAAACTAACGAAATCGGAACGACCATTGCTAATTGTTTTGCTGCACGCTCTTTACTTTCGAATTCACCAGCCCATTCCATGTAATTTTCTTTCGGTAATTTAACTTCTTTCGCCACTACTTTCTTCGCTTCATCGATTGTACTTCCTAAATCACGACCTTCTATACTGAATCCTACACCGATATATCGACTATTTCCTTCTCGATAAATAAAAGCAGGTCCTGTTTGATAACCAATTGTAGCTATTTCCTGCAAAGGAACATTGTTCCCATTACTTGTTGGAATCAAAATATTTCCAATTTTCTCAGGAGTATCTCTATAAGCTTCCTGAAAACGAAGAATAACATCAAACTGTCGATCATTTTCATAAAACTTAGTAGCTGCTTGTCCACCAATTGTCATTTCAATTACTGCCTGCACATCCGCTGTACTAATACCATATTTCGCCATTTTTGAATCACTCAATTCTATTCTAAGTTCAGGTAAACCAATATTTTTGTAAACATTGATATCCGTTATTCCATTTACTTTTTCGATAGAAGTAGCGACCTTGTTTGCATATTTTTCTAAATCATACAAATCATCACCAAAAATCTTAATAACTAATGAACTTTTTACACCAGCTACATATTCTTCGACATTATCTTGAATAGGTTGTGAAAATCCAAATACAATTCCTGGATAATGATTTAGTTTATCTCGCATCTCTTGAATAATCTCTTCTTTTGAAATCTTGCGCTTCCAATCTTTTTCATCTTTTAATTGAACATTAAACTCAATATTAAAGAATCCTGTTGGATCTGTTCCATCATTTGGACGACCTGTTTGTGTTAAAATAAAATCAATTTCATCACAATCTTTCTGCATCAACTCTTTCATCTCTTTTGTTAATCGAGTTGATTCTTGTAAATTGACACTATTTGGTAAAGTTGCACGAATGTAAATTGCTCCTTCATTCAGTTTTGGAAGAAATTCTGATCCATAATGCGAGAACTTAAACAAACAAAGAGCTAAAATTCCTAAAAAGATTCCTATTGTTGCCTTTTTATAACGAAATGCAGTTTCATATAATCCAAAAATAGTTTTCTGAAAAAATCGAGTAATAAAGTTCTCTTTCTCCTCCATATTTTTCTTAAAAAGCAACTTACACATTGCAGGAACATAAGTTAGACTTAATATTAAAGATCCTAATAATGCGTATCCTAATGTAAATGCTAAAGGAGAGAACATTTTACCTTCCACTTTTTGGAATGAAAATATCGGTAATAAAGCAACAATAAGAATAAGTAAGGCAAAGAAAATATAAGAAGCTACACTTCCTGCACTTTTCTTTATAACACCCATTTTACTCATTTTTGCGAAACGTTCTGCTCCTACTTTATGTTGCATTGTAGCTAAAGCAACAAAAACTGTTTCTACAATTACCAAAGTTCCTTCTAACAACAATCCAAAATCCAGTGACCCCATTGAAATTAAATTCGCTGGTAATCCTTGTATTTTCAACATAATAATTGCGAACAAAAATGAAAGCGGAATAACCGAAGCTACAATAAATGTTGATTTCCAATTATATAAAAAAACAAAAACAATTAATGATACCAATAAAATACCTTCAATAATATTTTTAGAAACCGTATGTACTGTATTATCCACCAATTTGGTACGATCTACAACTGTTTCAATTTTCACATTATCTGGTAAAGTTCTTGTATTCAATTCTTCAATCTTCGCTTTCAGATTTTCAATGACTTCGGATGGATTTTCACCACGCAACATCACAACAATTCCTTCTACCATATCATCATGCTTATTGTAACCAACTTGCCCCAAACGTGGTTTATTCGAAATGACAACATCTGCCACATTTTTGATCAAAATTGGTGTAGAACCATTTAGAGCGACAGTAATATTTCCGATATCCTCTATCTTATCTAGTAAACCAACACCACGAACTACATAAGCTTGATCTCCTTGCTGAATCACATCTCCACCAACATTTATATTTGATTTAGAAACTGCTTCATAAACATCTAAAGGCGATAAATTATAATTCTTTAATTCTGTTGGATTAATTTTAATTTCATACGTTTTTTCTTCTCCACCAAAACTTACAACATCTGCAACTCCTGATACAGAAAGCAATTCACGTTCTATTACCCAATCTTGTATCGCGGTAACTTCCTTGATCGGTAAATCACTTTTGATCACATAACGAAAAATCTCTCCTGTAGCACCAGAAGGCGGTTCAATATCTGCATCAGCTCCTTCTGGTAAATCAACTCCACTCAATTTATTCGATACATATTGTTGTGCATAAAAATCATCTACTCCATCTTCAAACTGAACCGTTACAACAGATAATCCGAAAAGAGAAATTGAACGAATATTAGATTTATGCGGAATACTATTCATTACTTTTGAAACTGGTAGAGTCACCAATTTTTCCATTTCCTCAGCACTTCTTCCTGGCCATTGTGTTATAATACGAGCTCTAGTATTTGTTACATCCGGAAATGCCTCTATTGGTGTATGTTTTAAAGAAAATATACCTGCAAAGAGTAATGCAAATACAGCAAATAAAACAAAGGTTGTATTTCGTAACGAAAAAGTTACGACTGATTGTACTAACTTTTTCATTTATTATTTATTTAATTCCTCAAATATCATTAGAGCGTTTCGAGAAATAACTTTCTCATTTGGAGCAAACTTTTCGCTAACAAATGTGAATTCTTCATTCTGACCAATCGTCGTAATTTTTCGAATTTCCATTGTACAATCATTTTTATATACCACCACATATTCCTTGTTGTTCTCAAAAACTTTGGCTTTGTTTGGTATCGCAAATGCATTTCCTACAATATTTTGTTTATCGATAATAATATCTGCACTCAAACCTGGCATCAAGTTCAAATCTTGATTTTCTAACACAACACGCGCTTTCAAAACGTGTTCATTTTCATCAAACACATTGTATATTTTATCAATTTTTCCAACATAAATTCGATCAGGATACGCCATAGATTTCACTTTTACAGCATCTCCTTTTTTTACATATTGCAGATTATTGGCGTAAATATTTACCATTACCCAAACCTGTTTTAGATTTGAAATAGAGAAAAGATTTTCATCTGAATCAGAAATAATAGACTGACCAACGCTCATGTTTTTCTGAACGATATAACCATTTTTAGGTGATAAAATCTGGAATTGACCATTGCCAACTGCACGATACATCTTCAAGGTAGCATTGATTTTATCAATTTCAATTTGCGCTGATTGTAATTCGTGTTCTGCCTCTGTAACTTCGGGCTGAGAAGCCATTCCATCATTCAACAATTCTTTTTTCGACTTAATTTGTTTTCGAATCAAATCCATTTGATTTTGATGATAACGCTTTTGCTGTACCAAATCTAGTACTTCGTTCGATTTTACAACTGCCAAAACTTGACCTTGACGCACATAATCGCCTAATTCAAAGTTCACTTTATCTACCACTCCTTGTAGCAAACTTTTAAAGCCAACTAAATCATTTTCGTTATATTCAATTTTTCCTGACAAGGTTAATTGTTCGTGAATTGGTTGCTGCAAAACTGGTACAATTTCGGTTGACTTTTTCAATTGCTCGTTCAAACAAAATTTGTTTTCTTTTACCACTTCTTTCTCGGTTTCTTGCTTGTTACAACTACTTAAAACCAAAGTAAAAGCAGCTAAAAAATAAAAAGTTTTTTTCATCATTTTATAAATCTTGTCCAACGATATAATTTAGTTCTTCGAATGTGTTTTGATAATTTTCCAATAAATCCAAATAAGCTTTTTGAGATTCGCGATAAGCCTGCGTAAAATCAATAAATTCTAATAAAGTGATTTGTTTATTTTGGAGATGTTTTTTATAATTGTCAATCATAGTTAATTGCTCTTGATTGTTCAATTTTTTCCATTGAATAAGTGCTTTATCCAATTGACTAATTTGATTTTGAAGTCGATCAATCGAAATATCTAATTCAGAATTCAAGGCATTTTTGGTGATTTGTTGTTGATTCAGTACAATTTCAGAAGCTTTGATGTTTCCTTTATTCGTATTGAAAATCGGTAAATCAATGCTTACACCTACACCTACAAAATCGCGCATAATATTTCCACCTCGATCATAAATTACTTGAAAAGCCAAATCTGGTGTACGTTGTGCTTTTTCTAAAATCAATTGTTTTTCAGCTAAATTGATTTCATTCTCTTGTTTTTTTAACGCTATATTTTGCTCTTTCGCTAATTGTTTAGCATTAAATGGAATTGATTTGGAGTGAGAATTGAATCTTGAAAAATCGATTTCATTTACATTTAAATCTGAGTTTTGCGTTAACAATCGAAGTTTATTGATGTATTCAATTTCTTGATTTTCTAGCTCAATTTGATCTTTTTGTAAACCAATTAATTCGGTTTGAAGTCTGTAAAAATCTGCTTTTGGAACATTTTTTAAATCTGCTTGTCGCTGATATTGCGTCATCATTTGTTCAAACAAATCAACGCTATTTTGCAATTCTTTCTTTTCAGATTGAATACGCGCCAACGAAAAATATGTTTGTCTTAATTCCTTTTTCAGCTCACGCAACAATTCCTCATACTCAAAAAGTGCCGAATTCTTCTCTAATTCTTTAATCGCAACACGCTTTTTTCGTTTACCAGCGGTTTCAATTAATTGCTCTAATTCGACAGAAATTTGTTGATTTTTCCCGTATTTACCGAATAAATTAGGCTGTTCTTCCACATGATATGTTTTCCAAAGATTAACCTCAGAAATACTCAACGTTGGGTTTTGCCATAATTTCTCCTGAATAATTTCAGCATCAATTCTGTCTACATTGAATTTATTCGCAATAAGCGCATAATTTTTTTGTAAAAACGCGGCTTCTAGATTGTCCAACGTTATGTTTTGCGCCTGTGTTTGTATCGCAAGAACAATTGGAATTGCTGTATAATAGATCTTCTTCACTTCTACTCTTTTTGAAAATTCAAAAGTAAAAGTGTAAGATTAAGGTAAGTTTTAAGTTAGATTAAAAGTAGATTAGAAAATGAGTTTAACAATCGTTCCTTTAGGTTTATTCGGAACAATTTCTATATCAATTTGATGAAGTGTAAAAATAATATTCGCCATCGAAAGCCCAATACCTTTTCCTTGAAAATCTTGCGTGTTTTTTCCTCGAAAAAAGTTTTGTTTAATTTGTTTGATATCGGTTTCTAAAATACCAATTCCTAAATCGGAAATATGAATTTGCAAACGATGATTAATTTCCAAAAACTGTACTAAAATCGGTTGATTGTTCGAATATTTTATTGCATTACTTACTAAATTATTCAGCGCAACTTCTAGTAATTTTTCGTTTCCTTGAATGGTTAACAATTGATTATTTTCGACTTGTAAATCCACATTTATACGCGCTTCATGATACAAAATTGCATTTTCAATCACTTGCCAAACTACTTCATCAATTCGAATTTGACTAAATTCAAAACTCGTTTTATCTCCCGAAAGTAACATCATTTGGTCTAACGTTTCTTGCAAATCATTGGTATATTGTTTCAGTTGCACAATCACATTTTCGTAATCTTCGAGCGTTCTTTTTTTATGATTTGTAACCTCTAAAGTTCCTAATAATGCAGTAATTGGTGTTCGTAACTCGTGCGAAACATAATCAATAAAATTCTTTTGTACATTAAAAGTTTGCGCCATTCGATCAATAAAATGATTGTAGGTTTTGATTAAATCTTCAATCTCTGCATACGACTTATTAAGCTTTAAAGGTTCAGTAAAATTCTTCGCATCACGCTCTTTTATTTGCTCAATAATTTTTGTAATCGGTTCATAAGCAATTACTCCTAAAAAATTAGAAAATAGATAAATAAAAATCAACCCGACCAATGAAACCGAAATCAAAATTTGAAGTAACGATTGCATTTGTTCGTTGAATTCTTGTTTAGATTCGCGCGTAATTACTACAAAATCTCCTTGGTTATCGTGATAAAAAATTCCGTTATAAAAGAAATCTTTACTCGCAAAAAAATCAGTTTTATTCGAACGAATATTCTCTATAAATTGCTGCGTTATTTCTTTATTATCAGCCATATTTCCATTGTATTTTTTATTGTTTTGATCAATAATTAAAATATTTTTTCTGGAAATCGTTTTTATCAATTGGCTTTGTACATTATTGTGTTCTAAAACGGGTAATTCGTCTTTTTCTAAGTAGTAAATAGAAGCCAAAAGTGTCTTATTCTGCAATGATTTGATCTCTTTTTTCTCCATTTCGGTATAAAAAGAAAAATAAATAATTGTAGAAACAATCAAAATAATGATACTAAAAATAATGACTGAATAAAGCGCTAATCGATGTTTTAACTTCATAATTTAAGCTTTAAACATATAACCAACGCCTTTTACTGTATGAATATATTTCATACCATTTTTCTCTATTTTATTACGCAAATACGAAATGTAAACATCCACAACATTGGTGTGATTATCGAATGTTATTCCCCAAACAGCATTTAAAATTTGGATACGAGTAACGGTTTTATCTATATTTTCGATTAAATAATTCAACAACTTAAATTCACGAGGAGAAAGCTCTGTTTCTTCTTGATTGACAAAAACTTTATATTGATCCAAATCGATTTCTAAGGCATCAAAAATCAATTTATTTTCAGGAACTTCTTGCGAACGAAACTGATTACGACGCGTTAAAGCCTTGATGCGAGATAATAATTCGTCGAAATGAAATGGTTTTGTAATGTAATCATCTGCACCATAGTCCAAAGCCGAAACTTTATCTTGAACTGTATTTAATGCACTTAACATCAAAATTGGAGTGAATATTTTTTTGTAACGAAGTGTCTGTACAAGCTGAATTCCATCCATTTTTGGTAACATAATGTCACAAATAATCAAATCAAACTGAATCGTAAGAAATTCATCTAAAACAGTTTCCGCATCTTTACAAAGCGTAACCAAATGTCCATTTTCTTCTAATCCTTTGATTAAAAAATCGCTAATTCGCTTATCATCTTCGATTACTAAAATTTGCATATACTTTCCATTTTTCCAAAATTAATGAAATTGATCAAGATGAGATGAATATAGCAAATTTTCTAATTGGATTTTAATTTAAAAAGAACAAAATTCAATAAAAAACGAGCAATAAATTGCTCGTTTTTTATATTCAATAATTCGAAGTCTAATCTCCTTCTCCACTATTTTTCATCGCAGTCAAAAGATTATATGCTCCTTTCGAAACATAGACTTTTCCTGAATTTTGAGGAGATTTTATTTCAATCATTTTATTCGCAGAACCTCCTATTTCTACAAGAACTAATCGAAACTGATTTTTAGTTTGTCTTTCGAACACATAGTCTTTTCCTTCAAACTGAATTACAGCTTCTTCTGGTAAAACATTCGCGTCAAGCGAATTCACTTGCAATTCGATATTGAAATACATATTCGCTGTTAATCGCGTACCATTCGCATTCGTAATTCGTGCAAAAACATCAACCGTTCCATCTTCATTCACTTGATTTGAAATTGAGGTGATTTGCGCATCTAACTTTTGATCTGGTTTTGCATTGGTATAAGCTTTCAAAAATTGACCAATCTGAATGTTACTCAGATCCTTTTCAAATACTTTTACATTCAACAAAGAACGATCTGGATTAATAATTTCTAACATCGCATCTGCTGGCGAAATATATTGTCCTGTATTCGCAAAAACCTGACTCACCATTCCGCTAATCGGTGCATAAACATTGATGGTACGTCGGATATTACTCAACGAAACTGAGGAAGGATTGATATTCATTAATCTTAGTTTCTGTTCCAAGGAACTTTTCTTTACCATCAACGATTGACGTGTTGCTTTCGCTTGTTGCATCACTTTGTCACTTGCTGCTTGCTCTGCATTCAAATCCTTTTGACGAACATAATCTGCACTAGCCTGCTCTAACAAAGCTTTTGTTGTGAGATAATCTTCTTGCATTTGGATATACTGCGGATCTTCTAAAACCACCAAAACTTGTCCTTTATTGACATAATTTCCTGGAATTAGTGCAATTCGTTTCACATAACCACCAAAGGCATTGGTGATAGAAATAGTATTTTCTGGGGTTACTGCCGTCTTTGCATTTAGCCGAATAGTTGTAGGTAAATTCTGATGACGTAAAGAGGTTGTATCAATTTCAAAATTCTTTAATTGAGCATCTGTCAACTTTAAAATTGAAGTAGAAATAGTTGCTTTTTGCTCTACTTCAGGTTTTGTTTCTTCTTTGTTACAACTCATCACAACAAAAGATGTACAAAGCATTAAGATATATTTTTTCATATTATTGTGCAGTATAAAAAGTCATTGCGGCATAAGCCTGATTACGTAGATTCTTTGCTTCTAGAAACTTTGTTTTCACTTCGATGATTTGATTATTCAGAATCACCCAATCCAAAAAATTAATCTCTCCTTCTAGTAATTGACGATTAATTGTTTTTTGTAAATCATTCGCAGCAGGAAGTTGAGTTTGCTCAAAATCTCCTACTATTTCTTCGTAAGCGTTTACTTTATTTTTTAAAACATCAAAATCTTGTTGCAACTTCGATTGTTGTAAAGTATACGCTTGTTTTGCAAGATCAGTTTTAACTTTTGAGGCTTCAATTGACGAATTAATTCCTCTATTAAACAAAGGTAAGCCAACTCCTACTTGAAAAGAATTGTATCGATTTTGATCCAAGTCAGAAAAGCTTTGATTTGAATATCCAACTGTTAAAACTGGAACTTTTTTCGATTTTTCAACTTCAGTTTCTAAAGTAGAAGTCTGAATATTTTCTTCAGCTAATTTTAACATTGGATGTACATTTGAAACAGATAATCCTGCAATTTCACTCCAATTTACACCATCTTTTGTTGGATAAATTTTGAATGATGAATTGGTTAAAAATTGAATTTGTCTTGATTCATTTTCTAATTCATTTTCGACTAATTTCAATTGATTTTGAATCGATTTCAACTGAATAATAGCCGTTGAAACCTCACTTCGGTTTGATTCACCTTTCTTCAAACGTAAATTTGCTTTCTTCAAAAACTCTTGGTAAATCAATTCATTTTCTTTCAATAAATCTTGTTGATATTCTGTATTTTGCATATTGACATACAGATTAGCTAATCGTTGTTTAATTTCAACTTTCGTCAATTGTTCATTTGCTTTAGAAGTACTGATCATTTGTTCGTTCAAAGCTTTTTGACGTTTAAAAACCACAGGAAATTGAAACGATTGCGAAATAGTAAACTTGTTATCAAATTCACCTGAATTCACTTGTCCAAATTCCGCAGCTATATCTAAAGGTGAAAGCGAACGATTGGCAAACACATTTTTCTCGTGATAAACAGTAGTCAATTCTGCTTGTTTAATTTCGAGGTTATTCGCGTCAGCTAACTTGACAACTTCATCAAAACTCATACGTTCTTGCGCATTAGCAGTTGTTCCAAACAAAGCTAGAACTAATAAAATAGCTGTAGGAATTGATTTATGACGAGTTGATTTCTTTTTAAAATGAATATTTTCGAACATAACATATAAAATTGGTAAAACAAATAAAGTAAGGAAAGTCGCGCCCATTAATCCTCCAATAACAACAGTTGCTAATGGACGTTGAACTTCTGCGCCCGAACCATTACTAAGAGCCATTGGTAAGAAACCTAAAGAGGCTACGGCAGCTGTCATTAGAACGGGACGAAGACGAGTTCGTGTTCCCATAATAACAATTCGAGTTGTATTTTTAATTCCGTTATCACGTAGACGATTGTATTCTGATATTAATACAATTCCGTTTAGAACGGCAATTCCAAAAAGTGCGATAAATCCAACTCCAGCACTAATACTAAAAGGCATATCTCGCGCAGCTAAGAATAGTATTCCACCGATTGAAGAAAGCGGAATGGCTGTATAAATTAATAAACTTTCTTTGATTGATTTGAATGCAAAAAATAACAAGACAAAAATCAAAACCAAGGCGACTGGAACAGCGATACCTAAACGAGCTTTAGCATGATTCAAATTTTCGAAAGCTCCACCATAGGTTGTATAATAACCTGTAGGAAGTTTTATTTGAGCATCAACTTTTTGTTGTAATTCTTGTACAACACTTTCTATGTCGCGTCCTTTTACGTTAAATCCAACAACAATTCTACGTTTTGCATCTTCGCGCTGAATTTGATTTGGCGTATTTTTATAATCTACTTTTGCTAATTGATTCAATGGAATCTGAATTCCAGAAGCAGTAGGAATCAATAAATTTCGAATATCTTCGATATTCTCGCGTTTGTCTTCTGCTAAACGAACCACCATATCAAAACGTTTTTCACCTTCGAAAACCATTCCAGTAGATTGTCCTGCAAAAGCCATATTAATAATTCGATTTGCTTCTCCAATACTCAATCCATATTGCGCTAATAAAGCACGATCAAATTCAATCACAACTTGTGGAATTCCATTAATTGGTTCAATATATAAGTCTTGCGCTCCTTTTACAGTATTGATTATTTTTCCTAATTTATCTGCATTATTGGCTAAACTATCTAAATTTTCACCAAATATTTTCACCACCACATCTTGTCGTGCTCCTGTCATTAATTCGTTAAAACGCATCTGAACAGGAAATTGAAATCCCGTTGAAAGTCCTGGAACATCTTCCAAAGCTTTACTCATTTTATCCGATAATTCTGGAAAAGTTGTGGCAGAAGTCCATTCTTTTTTAGGTTTCAATACAATAATCATATCTCCTGTATCCATTGGCATTGGGTCAGTAGGAATCTCTCCACTCCCAATTTTTGTCACAACCATTTCAACTTCAGGAAATTCATCTTTTAAGATTTTTGCAGCTTTGGTCGTATATTCTTTCGTTGTCGTAATATTACTTCCTGGTAAAATACGTGCTTCTACAGCAAAATCGCCTTCTTCTAAAGCTGGAATAAATTCACCTCCTAAACGAGACATCACAAAAACAGCAATAGTGAAAAGTGAAAGTACAACAGCTAGAATAATAGTACGAACTTTTAAGGCTTTGATTAAATATTTCTGATGAAAAATCTCAATTTTAGCCATTACACGATCCGATAAATTAGGTTTCATTTTCTTCTTTTTACTTAAGAATAAACTAGTCATCATCGGAACATAAGTCAATGAAAGAATAAATGCACCAATCAATGCAAAAGCAACAGTTTGCGCCATTGGTTTGAACATTTTCCCTTCTATTCCTTGTAAAGTAAAAATTGGTAAATAAACAATTAGAATAATAATTTGACCAAAAACAGCCGAATTCACCATTTTTTTAGCTGAAGAACCAACTGTTTGATCCATTTCAGTTTGCGTTAATTTATTCTTCAACCCAAATTTTTTGTTGTGTGCTAACTGATGCATCGCCGCTTCTACAATAATCACAGCACCATCGACAATCAATCCAAAATCTAATGCGCCTAAACTCATCAAGTTTCCACCTACACCAAAAATATTCATCATAATAATCGCGAATAATAAGGCCAGAGGAATGACAGAAGCTACAATAAAACCAGCACGTAAATTACCTAAGAAAAGTACCAAAATAAAGACAACGATTAAGGCTCCTTCAAGTAAATTCGTTTCAACCGTATGAATAGTATTGTCAACCATTTTTTTACGGTCTAAGAAAGGTTCAATAACAACTCCATCAGGTAATGTCTTTTTGATTTCTTCGATACGTTGTTGTACATTCTTAACCACTTCGTTACTATTTGCTCCTTTCAACATCATAACAATTGCACCAGAAACTTCACCTGTATCGTTATATGTCATTGCACCATAGCGCGTAGCAAAGCCAGTTTTTACGTCTGCAACATCTCTCAATAAAATAGGTGTTCCACTTTGCGAACGTTTGACCAAAATATTTTCGATATCTTCGATGTTACCAATTAAACCTTCAGAACGGATGAATAAAGAAGTAGGACCTTTTTCGATATAAGCTCCACCTGTATTTTGATTATTCTCACTCAGTGCATCAAATAAATCATTAATTGTCAGACTAAAAGATTGTAAACGTTGCGGATCAATTGCAATTTCGTATTGCTTCAATTTTCCTCCGAAACTACTCACATCTGCCACACCAGGAACGCCTAAAAGTTGACGACGAACAATCCAGTCTTGAATTGTTCTTAATTCAGTTTCATCATATTGATCTTCGTAACCTTCGGCGGGACGAACAACATATTGATAGATTTCGCCCAAACCTGTCGAAATTGGACCAAGTTGTGGTTCTCCAATACCTTCGGGAATCTCATTTTGAACCTGAATCAATCGTTCACTTACTTGTTGTCGCGCCCAATAAACATCTGTATTGTCATCAAAAACAATGGTTACCAATGATAATCCAAAACGAGAAAAACTACGAATTTCGGTAATCCCACCAATATTAGAATTAGCTTGTTCGATAGGAAAAGTCACTAAACGCTCAATATCTTCTGCACTAAAAGAAGGCGCTACAGTGATAATTTGAACCTGATTAGATGTAATATCAGGTTGTGCATCAATGGGTAATTTTGTCGCATCGTAAATACCAAATATCAACAAAGCCAACGTAAACAAACCCACGATAAATTTATTCTTGATTGAAAAATCAATAATTTTATTTAACATCGTAAAATTGTATAGATTAAAAATGTGCTAAATACAAGTTGTAAATAGCTGAAATTGGATAAATTGAAAGAATCAATCTATCATAAATCTAAAAAAAATCACGCTTGTTTTGGCGGTTGCCAAATAGAATCTAAATAATGAGTATATAAGAAATCTTCATCAAATATTTTGATTGAAGTGGTAGAAATTTCTTTATCTAAGTGTAAAATATCAAAGAGTTTTATAGGAGAGAAAAAAAAGTCGATATGAACAAACTCAACTTTCATGAAAGGTAATTTTTGGTCAGTTTCCCAATCCGCATCAACCTCATGTCCTCCATAATGATGAACTAAAAAAGTTTTCATTTCATCCAAAAAATCTCCTCCTTTATCATGTTCAATAAAATGAGAAATAAACACAGGCAATTTATATAACTGACACAATTGAGTTGAAGTCGTTATATATAAAAAAATTAAAATTTTAGTTGCCCATAGTTTCACAAGCCAAAGGTACACTCTATTTAATAGTTTTCAAATTTAATTAATGGAAAAATCTCGTTAAACTTACTTAGAAACCTCTTTCTTCGTAAATAAATGAGAAATTACTTCGAGTTTATCATGATCGAATAAACACAAACCTTCAACATAGAAAGGTGTAAAATGAAAACTTTGTTGATCTACGATTCCAAATTCTTTCAGTTTTGGTTCGTAAACGACAAAACCTGTACGCAAGAATGGTTTTTTAGAGACTTTATACAACACAATATCATTGGTAAATAATCGTCGATTTCGTTTATCCAATATATCTATTCCAATATCTATGGTATCAAATTGTAAAGCATTTTCGTGCCAAGAAAACTCGTTATAACCTTTAAAATAGGTCACTCCATCTATCTCCTTCGCAAAACCTTCTACTTTATTTTTGTTTCGTAATCGATAATATCCAATCGTTTTCATCTGGCAAATTTGCAATAAAAAAATTTAAAATAGAAACGAGCAATATTAAAATAGATGATTAAATTTATCATCCGAAAACAACTAACACAATGTACAAAATATATCCACAAAAAAGATACAATGAAACCTTAGCTTTGCTGAAACAATTTGCTCAACCTACTGATAAAATTCTTGATTTAGGAATCAAAAATCCTTTTACAGATGTGATGTTGGAAAATGGTTTTGATGTAAAAAATACAAATGGCGACGATTTGGACTATTATTATAAGGATTTGCAAAATTATGATGCTAACTTTGTAACGGCTTTAGAAATTTTAGAACATTTGGTAAATCCAATGGAAGTGCTAAGAAATTTGCCTGGAGATAAATTATTAGCTTCAATTCCGATGCGTTTGTGGTTTTCGCCTGCTTATCGTAATCAAAATGATGCGCGAGATGTACATTATCACGAATTTGAAGATTGGCAATTTGACATGTTAATGGAAAAAGCTGGATGGAATGTAATACATCGTCACAAATGGACGCATCCATCAAACAAACTGGGAATAAGACCCTTATTAAGAAGAATTACACCAAGATATTATGCTGTCTACGCAGAACGAAAAAAAGACTTTACTTACTAAATACTCTATTGTTATACCTGCACATAACGAAGAAGATTTTATTGCGATTACGCTAAATTCTCTCGTTAATCAAACTGTTTTACCATATGAAGTGATTGTTGTAAATGATCATTCAACCGATAAAACACAACAAATTGTAGAAGAACTTATAGCTAAATATCCGTTCATCAAATTAAGAAATATCTTATCAAAAGGTGAACATCAGCCAGGAAGCAAAGTGATACAAGCTTTCTTGAAAGGTTACGAAATCATTGATCCTAATTATGATATTATTGTTAAATTGGATGCTGATTTAGATATTCCTTTCAATTATTTTGAGACTATTTTAACTCATTTTAATCATGAGGAAGATATTGCAATGGTTGGTGGTTTTGCGTATATTGATAAGGACGGAAAATGGATTCTTGAAAATCTGACAGATAAAGACCATATTCGTGGCGCATTTAAGGCGTATAGAAAAAATTGTTACGAAAAAATTGGTGGATTACGCGCACATATGGGTTGGGATACAGTAGACGAATTGTTGTGTAAATATTATGGTTGGAAAGTTGTTACAGACGAATCTTTACACATCAAACATCTAAAACCAACTGGCGCGAGTTACAATAAATCGGCGCTTTACAAACAAGGTGCAGCTTATTATTCACTAGGTTATGGATTTTGGATTACATTAATTGCTGGCACAAAATTGGCTTTACGTAAAAAGAAACCAACATATATTTTGTATTATTTGAAAGGTTTTTTTGAAGCTAAAATTAATGGTACAAAAAAAATGGTAAATCGAGATCAAGAGAAATTTATCCGAAATTATCGTTGGTCGAAAATGAAACAAAAAATAAAAGGTTAAATCTAACATGCGATATTGGTTAACATACACGCTATTTATCTTTCCATTCATCAGCTTTGCGCAAAATAAGTTGATTACTGGTTCTGTGGTTGTAGACGAGGGAAACGATTATATTTCCTCAGTTTCTGGTGCTCGTATAGAAAATCTGACGTCAGAAAGTAAGACATATACAAGTCCTTCAGGCTATTATTCTATTCAAGCAAATGTTGGTGACACGATTTTGTTTGAAGCAGATTTTTTGATTCCAAGAAAAATTGTAGTCAATCAAAACATTTACAACAAAGGTTTTTTACAAGCACATTTGGATATTGAAACGATTGAATTAAGCGGTGCTACAATTGGTAAAGGTCCTTTACAACCTAAATATCACAAGGATAATAAAACAGATTTGTACGATAAAATGGGTCTTGATCAACGTTTACGAGATTTGGAACCTAAAAGAGATATTGCGAAGTTCAAACCAATGGATGTTTTAAATCCTGTTCGATTAATTGGTCATATGAATGGATTTTATCGTGAGCAACGTCGTGTACGTAATTACGAAACAAAACTTTCTCTCGTTCAAGAAGTTAAACATTATTATCCTACAGATTTTTATACAAATCAATTACAAATTCCTGAATATAAAATAGAAGAATTTTTATATTATGTTAATGCGCGTTATCCGCTTCAAGAAAAAGTTTTGAGCAGACAATTTGGTACGATAATGATTGATTTAGAATCTTATGCGAAAGATTATTTGAATGAATTAAATCAAAACAAAAATCAATAATTCTTAATAGATTTTTAAAATTTAGCCAATAAACGTTAACAAAATTGATGCTAATTTATTAAGACTTATCTTCGTACAAATAATTAAACGTATAATCACGAACAATTGAAATCACTATTTACCATTCTAATATTGCTGTTGTCGAATTTTATTTTTGCACAAGAAAAATGGGTTCAAGGAAACATTATCATTGATGATTCTGACGATACAGCAGAAGGAGTTTACGTTACAAATCTGAGAACAAATCATACAACAATTTCTAATTTTACAGGAACTTTTCTTATTCAAGCAAAAGTAAATGACACGCTAAAAATACAATCTGATTGGTACGAAAATCGACTAATTATCTTAAGACCAAATTTGTTCAATAAACAAACAATTGTAGTGCATTTAGCTGTACAGACAATTCAATTGAATACCGCATATATTGGTCAAAAATTGACAGGAATTCTTGAAAAAGATGTCAAAAATGGAAAAAAAGCTGATGTTGTAACAAAACTTTATAAAAGTCTTGGTGTTAATCCTGATATCAAACCTATAAAAGACACATCTTCGTTGAAAGCTGGATTTTTGAGTGGAGATATTACGTTGACGAGATTGGATATTGGGCGTATTTATGATGTTTTTTCTGGTAAAGCCAAACAACGAAAAGCATTGCTTGATTATGAAGATAAATACGATAAAATTACAAAAATTAAGAATTATTTTGGTGAAGATTATTTCACAAATGATTTAAAAATTCCGAAATTCAAAATCAGAGATTTCATTGAAAATGCATTAACAAATACCGAATCTAAAATAGAATTGAATGATGTAAATTATTTCAAATTACTTCAATTATTTAATTCTTACAGTAAAATATACCTCGACTTTTTATACGGAAAAGTACCAAATAATACGAAAATCATCAAAAAAGATACGATAGACGATTAAAAAAAGAGCTTGATAAATCAAACTCTTTTTTTGGTTTTATAAATTGTGTGAAATTAGTTTTTATAAGAAATCCATTTCACCATTTCTTTCACAGTTGGTTTTTTACCATAAATTAAAATTCCAATTCTATAGATTTTTCCAGCAATATAAACCATAAATATTGTACTGATTAACAGCAAAAATAAGGATAAAGCTAATTGCCAAATCGGAACATCGAACGGAATTCGAGTAATCATTGAGATGGGAGAAGTCAATGGAATCATTGATAACCAAAAAGCAACTGGACCATCAGGATTTTCGAAAGTTGTCATACTTCCGTAAAGTCCAATCATCATCGGAACTAAAGGAAAATATGTAAATTGTTGCGTATCTGTATCATTGTCAACCGCAGAACCAATTGCCGCGAAAACAGAGCTGTAGAACAAATATCCTAAGATAAAATAAGAAATAAAAGCAAAAATGATTAACGGATAATTAAACGTTAACAATACTTCGCTAATTTCTGTTACTTTTTGCATCATATCTGGATTAGTCTCGGCTAATTGTGCTTGATTCATCATTTGTTGCGACATATCCATTCTTGAAGCAGCAATTGTTGGAAATAAAATCAATAACCCCATTGTCATTCCAATCCATATTGCAAATTGCGTGACTGCAACCATTGTCGTTCCTAAGATTTTACCCATCATTAATTCGAAAGGTTTTACAGAAGAAATGATAATTTCTACAACGCGATTATTTTTTTCTTCAACCACAGAACGCATTACTTTTACACCATAAATCATCACAAACATGAAAATAATGTAAGTTAAAAACATCGATAATCCGATTTTCAACTCCATTCCTTTATCTTCTTTTCCGTCTGTAACGTTAAAAACATTCAGGTTAACACGTGCCTTAGAAGCTTCTAAAGCCGCTTTGTCAATACCAGATTTTGCCTGTTTTTCTTTTACTATTTTATCACTAATCGTTCTCGAAAGTTTTTCACGATCAGTAATTCCAAGATTTCCATTTGTGATTAATTCAGTATTTTTCTCAATATTATCATAATTTCCATCTGTATTTTTCGGAATATGAAGAATCGCATTCAAATATTCGCTTCCTTTCAAAGTATCTTTGATAGATTTCAACTCTTGAGGCGTGTAAATACTAAACATCATTTGTTTAGTCGATTTAAACGAGGTTACAAACTCTGTACTTTCATCTACAATTGCAATATTTTTCACTTCCGAATTATTCGCAGAACTCAAAAAGAAAATCACCGCTCCTGCCCCAACAATCAACAAAGGCGAAAGAAAAGTCATAACAATAAACGCTTTGTTTTTTACTTGAGAAAAGAACTCGCGTTGTGCAACTAAAAATATATTTTTCATTTGATAATTAGCTTAAAGATTAGGAATTGAACTTTGTTTAACGGCTTCCAAAAACACATCATTCATCGAAGGAATAATTTCTTTGAATTGATGAACTTGCCCCACTTGCATCAATTTATCTAAAATCACATTAGTTGGTGTTTCTTTATTGTATAACAAATTAAATTCAGTTCGTTGATTAATGTTTCGTACATCCGAAATCTCAAATTCATTCGCTAAATTTTGAAGAGAATCAGCGGGAATTTCATTCAATTGAATCGAAAATTTCCCTGTCTTAAATTGATTTCTAACTTCTTCAATTGTTCCATCTAATACTTTATTCGATTGATTAATCAAAGCAACATGATCACACATTTCCTCTACAGATTCCATACGATGCGTCGAAAAAATAATTGTCGTTCCTTTATCTCTTAATTCAAGAATTTCATTCGCAATAATTTGTGCATTTACAGGATCAAAACCACTAAAAGGTTCATCAAAAATCAGCAAAGAAGGATTGTGAATAACTGTAATCACAAACTGAACTTTTTGTCCCATTCCTTTCGACAACTCGCTCAATTTCTTGTTCCACCAAGACATCATATCAAGTTTCTCGAACCAATATTCGGTACGTTTTTTAGCTTCCGCAGAAGAAAGACCTTTCAGTTTTGCAAAATACAGTGCCTGTTCTCCAACCTTCATATTCTTGTACAAACCACGTTCTTCTGGCATATAACCAACTTGACCGATTGATTTTTTCGTCAAAGGTTCTCCATTCAACAAAATTGTCCCGCTATCTGGCGCTGTAATTTGATTGACAATACGAATAAAAGTCGTTTTTCCAGCACCATTTGGTCCCAAAAGTCCATAAATAGAACCTTGTGGAATATTGATACTAAAATTATTAAGCGCAACTTTATCTTTATATTTTCTTGTTAAGCCTTGAGCTTGCAATAAAAATTCCATTTTCTATATCATTTGATTTGTAAAATTAGTAAGAAGAAAGTAAATTTTGTTACAGATTTTAATGAGATTCATTCGGATCCCATACAATTTCTTTAAAATTAATCACTTTATCATTTATAATCTCCACACCTTCATTCTCTAACAATTGCTGCATCAAACTCGAAGGATTAAAATGATGTTTTCCAGTTAACAAACCATTTCTGTTTACAACACGATGCGCAGGAACATCTTCTCGATTATGTGCATGATTCATTGCATAACCAACCACACGCGCAGAAAATTTTTCTCCTATATATTTTGCTATCAAACCATAAGTAGAAACACGTCCTTCGGGAATTTGACGAACTATTTCATAAATTTTCTCATAAGTATCAGAAATGATTTTTGTCATAATCTAAACATTTATTGTAAATTTAAAGAAAGTAATAGAATATGAGCCAAAAAGTTCCAATTAAATCTCTTTTAAGCCGACCACGTTTTAAGGTTTTTACGCATTTATCAAAACAAGAATTTATTGATTTAATCAAAAAACACCTTGAAACAAATTCTACTGAATACGGAGGTTATGCCAATCAGGAAGTTGCGATGATTCGTGTCCGCAAAGACAAGGATAAATATTGGCACCCGCAATTACAAATCAGAATTGAAGATGACGATGATCATCCTAACTATTTGGTTGTAAGAGGAATTATTGGTCCGCCTTCTAATGTTTGGACATTTTTCGCATTTTTGTATGGTTTGAGCGGAGCTATTTTTATCACCTTAGGCTCTTATGCGGTTTCCGAATATATTGTACAAGGAAATAGTGTATGGATTTGGAGTATTCCTATTGCATTATTGATTACTTTAGGAACCTATTTAGCGAGTTTATATGGTCATTATTTGGCAAAATATCAGCTAGGAAGATTGTATCATTTCGTGAATGAATTGCTTCGTGATGCAGAGTTTTATCAAAATAGCGACGAAATCAAAGAATAAAAAAAGCGACCTAAATAGGTCGCTTACAAGAAATATGTTGAGATAATATATTAATTAGATTACTTTCACATTAACGGCGTTGATGCCTTTTTTTCCTTGTTCTAAGTCAAAAGATACTTTATCGTTTTGAGCTACTTTGTCTGTTAAACCAGAAACGTGTACGAAGTACTCTTTTCCTGATTCGTCATCTTTAATAAATCCGTATCCTTTTTCTTCATTAAAGAATTTTACAGTTCCTTTATTCATAGTATTTTATTTTCGTTGATAAAGATATAAGATTTATTTACAAAACCAATATTAATTTTTAGTTTTTTTTATAACAATTTTTTTAGCCTATAATTTCATTATAATTTTGCTTCAAATCATAATATTTTGGCAGGAATTTATATTCATATCCCGTTTTGTAAACAAAAATGCAGCTATTGCGACTTTCATTTTTCGACAAATCTTCAACATAAATCAAATTTAATTCAAGCAATTAATAAAGAACTTGAGATCAGAAAAGATGAAATTTCAACACCTTTAGAAACGATTTATTTTGGAGGAGGAACACCTTCTATCCTGTCCGAAATTGAATTAGAAAGTATTTTCGAAACGATTTATAAAAATTATTCAACCAAAAATTTAAAGGAAATTACACTCGAAGCGAATCCTGATGATTTGAATAAAGAAAAACTTAATTTCTTAAAATCAACTCCGATTAATCGTTTTTCGATTGGTGTTCAATCATTTTTTGAAGAAGATTTGAAATTAATGAATCGCGCACATAATGCACAAGAAGCTGAAACTTCGATAAAATTGGCGCAAGATTTTGGTTTCGAAAATATCACTATTGATTTGATTTATGGTTCTACGACCACAACCAACGAAATGTGGAAGCAAAATTTGCAAAAAGCAATTGAGCTGAATGTTCCACATATTTCTTCTTATGCGTTAACAGTCGAAGAAAAAACAATTTTAGATCATCAAATCAAAAAAGGAATCACAAAACCGGTTGATGAAGATCGTCAAAACGAACAATTTCAACTTTTAGTTGACACTTTAACTTCGAATGATTTTATTCAATATGAAATCTCCAATTTCGGAAAAGAAGAGTATTTTTCTTTACACAATTCTAATTATTGGAAAGGAATTCATTATTTAGGAATTGGACCTTCTGCGCATTCTTATAACGGAAAAACTCGTGCTTGGAACATTGCAAATAATTCTAAATACATACAAGCTATCAACGAAAATAATCTACCTCAAGAAATTGAAGTTTTAAATGAAGTAGAAAAATTTAATGAAATGATAATGATAGGATTGAGAACAATTTATGGAATAGATTTAAATCGAATTAATTCAGAATTTTCTCAACCTTTAGTTAATTCTTTTCATCAAGAACTCAATCAATTAATCAACGAAAATTTAGTCGAAAAGAAAGAAAATAAAATTATTTTGAAACCCGAAGCAAAATTTTTCGCAGACGGAATTGCTTCTAGATTATTTTACATCAATTAATTTGTTAAATTTGCGATATGAATGATAACAGACCAATTGGTGTTTTCGACTCTGGAGTTGGTGGTTTGACGTTTGCAAAAGAAATAAAACGTCTGCTACCAAACGAAAGTTTGATCTATTTTGGCGATACTCAAAATTTGCCTTATGGAGAAAAATCGAAAGAAGCGATTACACAATTTTCGGTAGACATTACTAATTTTTTAATAGACAATAATTGTAAAGCGATTTTAGTTGCATGTAATTCTGCAACCGCTAATTCGTTGAAAGAAATTAGAGAAGCTGCTGGAAAAGATGTTCCTGTTATCGATGTTATTTCGCCTGTTGCGGAGAAAGTTTCGTTCGAATTAAGAGAAAAGATAGGTGTTATTGCAACAAAAGCAACTGTAAATTCGGGCGCGTACAAGAAAGCAATTCGTCGTCGAAATAAACATATTACGGTTATTGAAATGGCTACTCCTCTCTTAGTACCTGTTATCGAAGAGGGTTTTACAAATTCTACGATTTCTAAAGCAGTTTTAGAAACGTATTTATTGAACAAAAAATTAGAAGGAATTGATTCGATTATTTTAGGATGTACGCATTATACACATCTGGAAAAAGAAATCAATCAAGTATTTGAAGGAAAAGTTGATATCGTAAATTCACCTTTAATTGTCGTGAATCAAGTAATTTATCAATTGGCAAAAGAAGGAAAATTGGCTGCGAAAGATACTGTTGCAAACTATACATTTTATATTTCTGACAATACAGATAATATTATAAAAGTGGCAAAAAAATTCTTTGGAAAAGATATTCAATTAATTGAGAAAAATTTAGAAACGAAATAGAACCGACCATTATTTGTCGGTTTTTTTATAAAATATTACGAACAAACAAAAACAAATCATTACATGGAAAAATCAGCAGAATTAATTGCATTAGAAGAAAAATACGGAGCGCATAACTATCACCCACTTCCAGTTGTATTGGAAAAAGGTGAAGGTGTTTACGTTTGGGATGTTGATGGAAAAAAATATTTCGACTTTTTATCAGCTTATTCAGCTGTTAATCAAGGTCACTGTCATCCTAGAATTATTAAAGCGTTGAAAGATCAAGCCGAAAAATTAACGTTAACTTCTCGTGCTTTTTATAATGCGGAATTAGGAAAATACGAAAAATTTATCACAGAATTATTCGGTTTCGATAAAGTATTGCCAATGAATACGGGTGCAGAAGCTGTAGAAACAGCGCTAAAAATTGCTCGTAAATGGGGTTACGAAAAGAAAGGAATTCCAACTGGTGAAGCGATTATTGTAGTATGTAAAGACAATTTCCATGGTCGTACAACTACTATTATTTCTTTCTCGAATGATGAAGATGCACGTAAAAATTTCAATCCTTACACAAGTGGTTTCGAAGCTGTAGAATACAATGATGTTGAAGCTTTGAAACAAATTTTAGAAGAAAAAGCAGATAAAATTTGTGGATTCTTAGTAGAACCAATTCAAGGAGAAGCTGGTGTTAATGTACCTTCTGAAGGATATTTGAAAGCTTGTGAAGAATTATGTAAACAACATAATGTTTTATTTATCGCGGACGAAATTCAAACAGGAATCGCACGTACAGGAAAAATGTTAGCAATCGATCACGAAAATATTGATGCTGATGTTTTAATCTTAGGTAAAGCCGTTTCAGGTGGAGCTTATCCAGTATCTGCAGTTTTAGCAAATGATGAAATAATGAATGTCATCAAACCAGGACAACACGGTTCTACTTATGGAGGTAATCCATTAGCTGCGGCTGTTGCTACAGAAGCTTTGCAAGTTGTTTTGGACGAAAAATTAGCTGAAAATTCTGAAAAATTAGGACAAATTTTTAGAACAGAAATCACGAAAATGGCTGAAGAATTTCCATTATTCAAATCAGTTCGTGGAAAAGGTTTATTAAATGCAATTTTAATCAACGATACACCAGAATCTGAAACAGCATGGAATTTCTGTGTTGCAATGAAAGACAACGGATTATTAGCCAAACCTACACACGGAAACATCATTCGTTTCGCTCCTCCTTTAGTGATGAACGAAGAACAATTACACGAATGTTTAGCGATTATTCGTAAAACTGCACAAGAGTTTAATAAATAATCAACAATAAAATGATATAGAAAAAACCTGATGAAATTTCATCAGGTTTTTTTATATTCGAAACTTGTAACGTCCTGAAAAACTGATACAGGATTAGCCCAATAACATTTTATTTTAAACAGTACATATATTCTTATTTGTACTGTTTTTCTTTTTGTACGATTTTGTTATTAAATCTTGTTTCTTGTTCCTTTGCATCGTTTTTT